>DOZC01000050.1:7971-8865 GCA_003518205.1 Minisyncoccota bacterium
GCCGTAATCTGTGATGGTCAAAAAGACATGTTAAAAGCACTCCGTACCAGAGATGGCCAGGAGTGGTGATTTATTCACGCAAAAATAACACTAGGCTGACTTGGGCTTTAAGTCTAAATAAAAATTATGCTAATTCAGTCTGACCAGTAGTTCCAGCTTTTTTGATCGCTTTGATAACTCTCTGCTTGAATTTTTCAGCATCTTTCTTAGCCACGCCATCAGAGCCAAAAAACATTGCTTCCAAACTGAATTTGACTACAATACGATTTGGATGTGATTTCACAAAGACTTCATATTTAATTGCGTCCATATCGTCACTAGGTTTTTTTCTGACATCGAGTGCTGGATAATCACCCAATAAATATTGTGCCGTAACTATTTCTGCACCCAAGATTTTTGAGAACTCCTCACCCCAATTATCCCAATTAACTGCTGGCACATCTGGCTCCATTGTCACTACCTCAGAAACTGGTCTGGCATCTTTTAGTCTATCTCTAACTCTAGTTACAAATGACTCAACGGTTGCAGCTCCAGAGAGGTGATCTCCAGAATTTTTCCATCCCTCTACAAAAATCTCCTTTGATTTTCCGTCACCATATTTAAAAATCAATTTTATTAAAGCAACGCTGTTAATACCACTACCAATGTTTATCCTCAACCCGGGATCGACGCTTTTTGCATAACCCTCAACTTCTGTACTGACGCTAACCACTCCGGCTTGAAGCAACTCTGTCTCAAGTTGTCTGAGCGCAGCAAGCAAATTCTTTTCAGTTTCGTCGTTAACTGACGCTTCAGCTCTGTTCTGGTCACCCTCTGGATTCCAATTAAATCGTCTCGGTTCAAACATAAAGTCCTTATTTCCAATTATCTTCTGGCGCTGGTATTCAAATCACG
>DOZC01000017.1 GCA_003518205.1 Minisyncoccota bacterium
CCCAGGTTGTGGCTCTCAAAGTGTATTTAGAAAAGCCATCCCTTCGGCTTAGCCATTTTTTAAATTTTTTGAGTGGGTGAGTGGCTCATAACTCGCTGCTTTATTCCCGCTAGCGTGCCGGTCATCACGGCCCAGTCAGCAGTTACCTGTAATAAAGGCAGCCAGCCCCAGCTCCAATCCCAACTTTCACTCCGGCGGCAATAACGCACATTTTTACTGATGGCCCAACCCAAATAACTCAAAACACTCAAGCCCAATATCCAGCCCAAATAAAAACTCAGTACACTAGTATTACCATTCACATTTCCACCCACACTCACATCCACACCTGCGCCCGCATTTACTCTCGAGTCGGTAATAAAAACCAACCACAGCCAATCAAACCCCAAACCTAACCAAATTAAATATCTCAAAAAAATTAAACCAACTTTGGGTCGCCATAGTCCTGCTGCCGCATCACCGCGGGCAAAACGATAAAACATTTTGGCAGTAGCCAGCCAAGTTTGAGGCGGGTGCCAAAAAACTATGGCAGTTTTAGCAAAAGCCAATTTGGCTCCAGTTTTTATCAAAGCGTGAGCCAAGGCGTAATCTTCGTTATCGCTGAGATTTTCATTGAATTGTCCCGCTTTTTGCCAGGCTGCCCGCGTCAATAATAGAGAACGAGTGGCCGGCAAAAACTGAGCTGGCGGTTGAGGTAGTTGGTCTGGCATGACTAGAGCGTAAGGAATTACAGCTGCCTGCCAGCTGGTTTTGGCTAATCCAGCATAATAGCCTGCCACCACATCGGCCTGAGTTTGGTTTTGAACTTTAAGTAATTGTTCCAGCCAATCTGGTTTTAAAACGCAGCCAGCATCAGTGCAGGCAATTAAATTGTGAGTCGCTTGTTGAATAGCCCAGTTGCGACCAACACTGCGGTTTCCAGATTTAACTAATATTTTGGCGTTAAACCCTCGAGTTTTTTTGGACAAATTTTGTAGCAAAATCATTGTGGTGTCAGTTGAACCGCCATCCACCACAATTACTTCATTTGGCAACCGGGTTTGAGCTAAAATCGACTGCCACAATTCCGTCACGCTCGACGCTTCATTTAGAGTGGTGACGATTAGAGTTACGGGCACTAGTTAATTATACTCGGGATATAATGACCACATGCAGTCTCATTCAGCTCAATCACCATCAAATCCAACTGTGGTGATGCTGACTCCCAGCTGCCATCCAGCTCACGGTGGAGTTGAAACTCATGTGGCTGAAGTTAGCCAGGAATTAAATAAGATGGGCTGGCAAGTTTTGATGCTGACTCCGCCCCCGATTAACAAACGCCCCGGTGGGAAATTGGGGTTGATTTGGCTGTGGGGTTGGATGTTGGGGCAATTGCCGTTGTTATCAGTTGCCAATGTGATTCAAATTCATGATGTATTTTTATGGTTTTGGCCAGTTTGGCCGTTGATCAAATTAATTTGGTGGTATCGCAGAATTTTGGGCAAGATGCCGGGAAAAATTATTACGACTTTTCATGGTTGGGAAGGCAATTTTCCACCCACTTTTTGGCAAAAATTTAATAAATGGCTGGCTGAGCATCTGAGTACGGCCACCGTCGCAGTGGGAGATTATTTACCTCAGTTTTATCCCATTCGACCTCAAGTTATCACTTATGGTGGAGTCAGAGTTTCTGGGGCGGAGTTGTCTGCACTATCAGCGACATCGGCTAGTTTGGCGCGTTCTACCGACAAACCAGACTTAATTTATTTTGGTCGTTTAGCTGATGACACGGGTTTGGCTTTATTGCTCGAAACTTTGAAAAATGAGCCGCAAAATGATGAAATCGCCACTTTAAAACTTGAATTTTGGGGTGATGGCTCTTTAAGATCAGCCTGTCAAAAATTTGGGACAGTGGTGGGTTGGGTGGATCAACCTGTTAAAAAACTTCAACAACTTGCGCCCACTTGGGTGTTAGCCAGTGGTTATCTGAGTGTGTTAGAAGCATTGGCTGTGGGTCATAAAGTAGTGGTGATCGCTGACAATCAGTTAAAACTGGCTTACTATCAATTATCCCCGCTAGTTTCTGATCTGGTGATTTTAAAATCCCCCACCGAACTTAGAGACTTTTTGAGTCACCAGTTCAAAACGCCAATTTTGCGGACAGACAGTCAAATTCAGGCTCGGCGGATTCAACAGCAATTTTCTTGGCAAAAAGTGGCGAAAATATATCAAACTTTTTATGAAACTTAGTTGGTTAAAAGTTATTAGTTTGGGGGTGGGACTTTATAGTCTTGGTTTAGTTCTCAGCTGGGGTAATTTGGCTTGGCAAATTCGTCAAAAGCATTGGCAAAATTTATCTCAGTCAGCTCAATTGGCTCAAATTACACTTCAGCCACTTAGATTAGTTACTTTTTATCATCAAACTGAAATCGAAGTTTTAAATCAGGGCCTGAGTTGGATCATGGAGTCTGATCGTTTTGTTCAGGCAACAATTGGTTATGGTCAAGTTCTTTGGCCGGAAAGTGCGGCGTGGACTCAGCGACAATCCCGAACTTTAGCTTGGCAAGAACAATTTCAAGATTGGGTGAAGTTAACAAACCAATTATTAGAGCGAGCTCAAACTTCTTTCTGGTGGCGCTTAATGCCGCTCAAGTATCGTTCTTGGCCCTACCAACAATGGCTCACCGAGGCTGAAACTTTGGTCACAACTTTGAGTCAGGGTCAAAAAACTTGGCTGATTTTATTTCAAAACTCTCAAGAACTTCGAGCCACCGGAGGTTTTATTGGTTCATATGCCAAGCTTGATTTTCAAGAGGGAATTTTGACTCAATTTGAAATTCAAGATATCTATCAACCTGACGGCCAGTTTCAGGGTTTTATTCCTGCCCCAACTGGGGTGGCTGAGTACTTAAGTAGTGGTCAAGGTTTGCGCTTGCCAGATGCTAATTGGTGGCCGGATTTTCCCAAAAGCGCTCAAACTATGTTGCAATATTTTGCTCTGGGCAAAGAGCAGCATGTAATTGGAGTTGCGGCGGTTAATTTGGCGTTGGTAGAGGATTTGGTGCGAATTTTTGGACCAATTCAACTAACTGACTATAATGTCACCGTCACAGCTGACAATTTATCTGAGGTAGCCAGAGCCGATCGAGCGAAATTTTTCCCGGGCAGTCAACAAAAAGCTCATTTTTTGTCCCAACTTTTTAATCAACTCAAACTTCGTCTGGAAACAGCTGCTCCAGAAGAAGTTTTGGCTTTAATCAAAATCTGGAGTCACCGGGCAGCTTCCAAAGATTGGCAATGGTATAGCCCAGATGAAAATTTGGCGGCGATCAGCCGAAATTTAGGTTTGGCCGGTCAAACTAGTTTGAATCCTCAGGTTTTTGGTCAAATTACCCAGCCAGAAAATTTTTCGCTACCACCCTTATATTTAGAATTGGTAGAATCGAACGTCGGAATTAACAAGGCTAATTCAGGTATAACTCGAGAGGTAACCCTCCAACTTTTGGCCGTTCAACTTCAAGTTTTAATTAATTTCACCAACCATCATTTAAAACCGGCAGTGACCCCGGCCGAACTTCGACCCGATTTGGTAATAGAACGCCGTGAACTTGCCAATGGTTTGGGATATGTCAATTATCAACGCCTATTATGTTCACCTTACTTGAGGCCGGCCAGTATTTTTGTTGGAGATCAGTCAGTGGCTAATTGGGATGAAGAACTTATCACTTTGTCTGGAGTTTTGGTACGCCAAATTGGATTTATGGTTACTCTTCCAGAGGCAAGTAGCCAGCGAGTTCAAGTAATTTTAGAGCTTGATTCCAGCCAAGCTCCAGTTACCAACCTTTTGACTTTGCCAGCTTTAACAATTCAAAAACAAGCTGGTTTACCCCCAACTCCTTATGAATTTTTTGGGGCCAATCAACGCCACAATTGGGTGCTTGAAACCGATACTCAGATCTTACTTCAATAAACTCGGAGTGGTCGGCGAAAAATCAGTTTTCAGTTTACAATACCCATATGACGCTTTCAAAAGCCGAACTTCAACAGTGGTTGACCAAAGCTCAAGATTTATTGGTTACAGCTGGTGAGGTTGAAAAACGAGCCCAACTTCAAATCGAGCAAACCAAAATGACCCATCCTGGATTTTGGGATTTGCCCGAGGCTCAGGCTGTCGTCCAAAATATTTCTCAACTTGAGGGTGAGCTGGGACAAATTAACTCTCTTCGCCAAATTTTGACCGACATTCAAGCCCTCCAGGAATTGGGAGCAACTTTAACTACCAATCAAACTAATCAAGTGGAAGTAGTTGATGCTGAACTGCAGCGGGAGTTTCAGCAAGTGGCCAAGCAACTAGTGGTGTTGACGACTCAGTTGGAACTTAAACAATATCTAACTGGTCGCTACGATGCGTGCGGAGCTTTATTTTCAATTCATTCTGGCCAGGGTGGCACTGAGGCGATGGATTGGGCTGATATGTTACGTCGGTTGTACACTCGATATTTCGAAAGAAAAGGCTGGAAGTTTCAACTAGTCAGCGAATCTCGAGGTGAGGATGCTGGAATTAAAGAAGCTGTTTATGAGGTCATAGCGCATAATGCTTACGGTTATTTAAAAGGTGAGCATGGAACTCATCGATTAGTGCGCCAAAGCCCTTTTAATGCTGACAATCTACGTCAGACCTCTTTTGCTTTGGTGGAAGTTTTACCGCTAATTGCCACACA
>DOZC01000078.1:0-9549 GCA_003518205.1 Minisyncoccota bacterium
AATACCAGCGCCTAATTTTTCAAGACCTTTGGCTATATAAGATAGTCAAAAAAAGTGTTTCAATTAAAAACTGTGGTTTACCGTTTAGGAGATTGACGAGCTCGGCGAGCTTTACCACCCATGCCAATTTTGCGGGTTTCTTTCATTCTGTCGTCGCGAGTTAATAAACCAGCAGCTTTAAGAAAAGTTTTGGATTCGGGGTTGAACTTCACCAAAGCCCGAGATAAACCGTGAACTAAAGCTCCTAATTGGGCATTTAGACCCGAACCAGAAACTTTGGCGGTCACCGCAAATTTACCCTTAGCTCCAACTAGTTCGAAGGGCTGTTGATATGTGGTGGCTGAATTGCGAATTGACCCAAAATAGGCCCCCACAGCCTGGTCATTAACCACAAAATCACCTTGACCTTCATAGATTCGAACCCGACAAACCGCAGTTTTTCTCCGACCCACTGCTCCGGTATATTCTTTGTTGGGAATTTTGAAGGCTTCTTTAACTCCAGCAGTTTTATTGATTTGCTTTGAAACCACAGCGACCTTTTTGACCACGCGTTGGATTTTAACTGGTTTTTTGTTCATGCGAATTGCCATATCTGATTTCCGATCTCGGTTTGCTGATTTCTGATTTATTTATTGATTTGAGACTGATGTGGATGTTCTGATCCAGGATAAACTTTTAATCGCGCCAAGCGCCGATCACGCAGTCGGTTGTTGGGTAGCATGTTGTTGACAGCGTGCTCAATCACTCTGTCTGGGTGAGACAGCTTAACTCTCCAAAAGAGATTTCTCGATAACCTCCCGGAAAACCGGAGTGGCGAGAGTACATTTTTGTCTCAGCTTTATTACCAGTAACTGCGACTTTAGCAGCATTGATCACCACCACAAAATCGCCTCCATCGGTGTGAGGTGTGTAAGTGGGTTTAAGTTTTCCGATTAATTTGGTAGCTACTTCCACGGCCACTTGACCCAGAATTCGACCCTCGGCATCAACGACGTGCCACTTTCGCTCTACATCTTCAGTTCGTTGCATGAATGTCTTTTGCATAAATTAGTTTTTCTTGGTTTTAGCGGCTTTTGGAGCCAGGGATTTGATTTTGGTCACTGGTTTAGTCTGGGTGGTAGATTTTTTTAAACTTCCCAAGTTAGCTGGTTTTTTTACCAAAGTCACTGTCAGCATTTTGCCGTTATCTCCTTTGCGATTCCCGACTTTGGTTAAAGTTGTAAAACCTGAAACTCTGTCTGTCATCAGCGGAGCAATGCGATCCACTAAGGTATTTACCACATCGCGTTTACCAAAAAACCGATGTAATAATTGGCGACTGGCCAAAGTACCTTGTTGGGCTTTGTGAATCAAACGATCACTCAGGCGACGTAGTTCCTTGGCTTTAGAATCAGTGGTGGTAACGGTACCGACTTCAATCAGAGAGCGGACTAAATTTCGCAACATATCTCTGCGATGATTAGTACTCCGATTAAATGTTTTGGTTTTAATGCGATGTAACATGAAATTATTCCTCGATACTCACGCCTTTTTTCTGCAAAGCCTCGTTGATCAAATCTACACTCTTACCACCTAAATTCTTAACTTTAGAAATTACACCTTTGTTGGAAGCCAACAAATCACCGACAGTCTTGAAACTACCCTTACGCAAAGCGTTGGCAATTCTGGTTGGCAAATCCAGCTCTTCGACCGTGAGTTTCATAGTCTCGGCCTCTTCAGGACTGAGAATTGGAGCTTCCTCTTTAATTTCAGGCATAACTGGAGCAAAAACTTGAGTAAACTGACGAGCCAAAATCTGAGCCGCCTGTTTAACAGCCTCCTGAGGAGTTAAAGTGCCATCGGTTTGAACTGACAAAACAATTCGATCATAGTCAGTTTTACGACCCACCCGAGTGGCTTCGATTCTGTAAGAAGTTTTCACCACTGGTGAAAACAAAGCGTCAATCATAATTTGGCCAATTACTTCAGACTTCACTTCTGAAGCCAATCGATAACCCATGCCAGTTTCAACAGCCAACTCAACTTCAAGAGTTTTACCTTTAGCTAAAGTGGCCAAATATTGATCTGGATTGGCTACCACAAAACCAGCTTCACACTCAATATCACCGGCAGTGACGGTTTTGGCACCCTTAACATTTAGGTGCAAAGTGCCTTTACCCTCATGATCAGTTTTAATTCGCACTTGCTTTAAGTTCAAAATTAGCTCCACCACATCTTCAGTCAAACCAGCCAAAGTGCTGTATTGGTGATCTACACCATCAATAGTTACGGCTGTAATGGCCACACCTGGTAATGAAGTCAATAAAACTCGTCTCAAAGCGTTGCCAAGAGTATGACCAAAACCTTGTTCTAAGGGTTCGATCACCAGCTCAGCTTTATTCTCAGTTGCTGAAGCCTCAACCAAACTAAAAGTTGGATTCATGGTGGCGTATTGGTTTAAATCTTGCATATTTTTGTTCCTTTGTTTCACCTCTTCGATTGGTCAAGTTTTAAATGATTTATCGAAAATCTGTTGCTAGGCTTTCTTTCAACTATTAATATTTAAAATAGTTGAAATAATTTTTAACGACTGTAATACTCAACTACTAATTGTTCATCAAGTTTTTCTTTAATATCAATGCGCTCTGGCAATCGAACAACTTTACCAGCTGCAGCTTTGCGCTCTAACCAACCTGGTAATGATTCAACTTCTGATTTTAAAAGTTCGGCAACCAGGGGGATTTTAGTGGCTTGGTTTTTCAAAACTATAATGTCACCGACTTGAACTCGAAAAGAAGCGATGTTCATTTTTTTACCATTTACCGTCACATGAGAATGGTTAACTAGTTGTCTGGCTGCAGCCCTAGTAGGAGCCCAACCCAGTCGGTAAACTACGTTATCCAGTCTGCGTTCTAAGAATCCGAGTAAAGCCGAGCCAGTGGCGGCGGGATTTTTACTTGCCAACTCATAAACTTTCTTGAGTTGTTTCTCCATCACCCCATAAATATATTTAATTTTTTGTTTTTCTTTAAGTTGAACGCCAAAGTTAGACAACTTGCGGCGATTTTTCGCTCCATGTTGTCCGGGTCTTGAATCAATGCGTTTAGCGGTTTTAAGACCATTGGTTTTTAAACCGAGATCTTCACCGATTTGGCGTTGTAGGCGTTGTTTGGGTCCAGTGTAGCGTGACATAAGTTTCTGATTTCTGATTCTAGATATCTGATATCTGATTATCTGTTGTGTTTGGCCTTTCGGGGTCTAGTACCGTTGTGAGGAATTGGAGTGACATCGGCCAACATGCCCACTTTAATACCTTGAGCTCTAATTACCCGCATGGCCACATCTCGACCAGGACCAGGACCTTTGACAAAAACATCAATTTGGTTCATGCCATAAGCCTTAGCTTTATTGATCACATTTTCTACTGTCAAGGTCGCGGCATAGGGAGTAGATTTTCGAGAGCCGGAAAAACCAGCGGCTCCAGTACTTGCCCAACACAATACGTTGCCTTGGTCATCAGTAATACTGGCCAAAGTGTTATTGAAAGTGGCACTCACATACAATCGGCCTTTGGGGATAATCCGATTAATTTTGCGAGTGGGTTCTTTTTTGACGATTGCCATAGTTAATTTCCGATGTTTGATGATTTATTTAGTAGCTTTAGGTGTTTCTGTTTTAGTAGCGGCTTCTTTGGAAATAGCACCAATGGTACGTTTGGCACCGCGTTTAGTTCGGGCATTTGACCGAGTTCGCTGACCTCGGACTGGCAAACCCATGGCGTGACGCAAGCCTCGATAAGCTTTGATTCGGCGCAACCGATTAATATTGTCACTCACAGCTCGGCGCAGGTCACCTTCCACCATTTGAGTGTCTAGAGCTGCTTGAATTCGATTTATTTCGTCAGTTGTCAAATCCCGAGCCCGTTTATCAGCGTTTAATCTAGCTTTGGTAATAATTTCTGCGGCCACTTTAGGGCCAACGCCATAAATATATCTCAACGCAAAATTGAGTTTTTTATGATCTGGAATGTCGATACCGGCGATACGAGGCATACAAAAAAACCTTTATTAATTAACCTTGACGTTGTTTGTGCTTAGGATTACTACTACAAATCACTCGCAACACGCCCTTGCGCTTGATAAACTTGCACTCTTTACAAATCTTTTTGAGAGAGACGCGGACTTTCATAAACGAACTTGAAATATACTGCAACTTGGTAAAAATTTAAAGGCTCAGTTTTGATTGACTTTCCAAAGCTTTTGCCCTTAAAGAGTCGGGGTAGGACCTTTCTTCATCGCCCGATAAGTAATTTTGCACTTGGTGAGGTCATATTTGGAAACATAACCCTTAATCATATCTCCAGGCATCACCCGAATCCGGAACAAACGCATTTTGCCAGCCAAACTGCCCAACAAAGTGTGATCCTTCATTTGAGTAATCTGAGAATCAGTCACTCGAACTCGAAATAAAGTGTTGGGCAAACATTCTTCCACTACACCCATAACTTCAAACCGATCATCTCGACTGGCTTTTTCCTCGGTGGTATCCACTTGACGCTTAGCTTTAGCTGCGCGCTTGTGTTCTTGAACTTTTCCCATACAAAATTATCCTGTGGTAGATGTTTTGGACAACAACAAATCTAGGTGCCATCTACCAACACCCACGACATCTGGATATTATACCAGACAAAGCTCAAAAATCATTCAGCAGTCTCATTAGTGACTTCACCGCAACAGCAAATATTCGAGCATTTATTTTATGATATATTTGATTGTGGTAATTTTTTATTAAAAAAATAACTCAAGGACAATATGATAGAAACTGACACACACACATTCAAATCAGGATATTGATCTTGGAGAAAATGCTAAACTCCAAAGTGAAATTGACATGCTTAGGGCAGAAGAAGTCATTAATGAAGTATTATTATCAAATGAGGGTTTGATTAGGTTCTGGCAAGAAAGTCCAAATGAGGTCAGAGTAAAATGGCCTCATATATATGATAAACTTGAGGCCATAAAAAAATCTTCGCCTGAAAAGTTTGACAAAGCAGAAGTAGAAAAAAAGCGAGCACTCATGGATAAAATGAGTGAAATTGTAAATAAATGTAATCAACTCTGGATTATGGCTCATAATGCCATGGAGCAGGAGCGCTATGCAGATAGTATTTTTGCCAACCCAGATATTGCTGATAAATTTGCTGAACTTTATGCTCAATTAAGAAGCGAGATGAACATGAATCTTGGTTTGGCCGGTTTGCAACAGGCTGTGGACACATTCCAGCAACAATTTGATGACATCACTCCCACCTTGACTAAAAAAATCATAACTGATCGTGAAATCGCTCTTAATGAAGATGGTGGTCTAATGAATCAAGCAAGGATTTTTGATGCGATTAAAGAGGATTTGTTAAAACTAAAACAAACACAGATTCAATAGTTGACTAAAACAAATCAAAACTTCTGATGAGCAGTCAAAAACCTGCAATTTAGCACCTAAGCTGTGGCTGGCAACTGTTTCACAATGCTATTAAACACTCCTTGGACATCCAATTCTCCATCCACTCGAATTAGATTGCCTTTAGAGCGATAAAACTCAATGACTTCACTGGTTAACTCATGAAATAGCGAAATGCGTTTGCGAATGGCCATGAGGGTTTCATCTTCTCTGTCACTGGCTCGGCCAGAAATGCGCCACAGAGCTTCTTTATCTGAAACATCAATAAACACGGCTTTTTCAGTACCATCTGAAAAAATCTCGGCTTGAGCCAAAGTGCGAGGATAACCGTCGATGATAAAACCTTTGGCGTACTCGGGTTTTTGAAGATATTCGGTGACAACTTTGACAGTTAAATCATCAGGTACTAAAGCTCCGGCATTCAGAGTTTCTTTCAGCCAGCGACCGGTTTGAGTTTTTTCTTTGGCCATCTCGCGAAAAATATGACCAGACGATAGATAGGGAATATTCAAAGCTTCAGATAGCATATTGCCCTGAGTGGATTTGCCAGCGCCTTGAATGCCAATTAAAACAATTTTCATTGAATTCCTTTGAGTTTGAGTTATTACTTTGAGAATGAGCGATATTTTTGATAATTTTGACCCACCATTAAACTGTCAATTTGTTTGGCAGTCTCCAAAATCACTGAGACCACGATTAGCACACTAGTGCCCCCAATGGCTAAGGATTGAATTCCAGTGAAAAGCTGAGCTAAAGACGGCAGAATCGCCAAAATCCCCAAAAAAATCGCTCCCGCGAGAGTAATTCTGGTGACCACAAACTCTAAAAACTTTTTAGTGGGACCTCCCGGGCGAATTCCTGGTACAAAGGCGCCACTTTTTTTGAGTTCTTCAGAAATATCGCCGGCATTAAAGAAAATTAAAGCTGAAAAATAAGTGAAACCAAACACCACCAAAAAATAGGTAATTAAATACAGCGGAGCGGTTTGACCAAACAAAATTCCAATTTGTTGACCAATTTCTCTCAAAGTTGACTGACTAGCAGACATTAATAATCGCGATAGAAAAGTTGGTACCAACATAATGGTGACCGCAAAAATAATCGGCATCACGCCTGCTACATTAACTTTAATGGGCAAATGAGTAGTTTGACCCCCGAAAACTCGGCCGCCTTGCTGGCGTTTGGCATACTGGATATTAACTTTACGCACAGCTTCGTTCATAAACACAATTAGAGCAATCAAGCCAGCAAAAACCGCTGCGAACGCCGCCATGACCAACCATTGATCGCTGCTGGCCACTGAAACTGTTTGCACTAAAGTAGTGGGCAGCTGACTGACGATGCCGGCAAACAAAATCATGGAAATTCCATTACCAATTCCATATTCAGTAATCAGCTCACCCAACCATAGAATGATCATGGAACCAGCCACCAACGCCAAAACCATGACTGCTAAATGCAGGGGTTCAAAAGTGGTAATGAGTGATTGAGATCGCAAGAGCGTAATGATTGAAATACTTTGAACAATAGCCAGAGGCACAGATAAAATCCTGGTATATTGGTTAATTTTAGCTCGGCCGGTTTCGCCATCTTTTTGCATTTCCTTTAAAGTTGGAAACACCATTCCAGCCAACTGTAAAATAATTGAAGCTGTGATGTAAGGATTGATACCGACCGCCATGACTGAAAATTGACTCAAAGTGCCACCTGAAAAAACGTTTAACAAATTCAGAAATTGATTGTTCACAAACAGTGATTGAAGTCTGGCTATGTCTACTGCCGGAACTGGAATATGAGCTAACAAACGATAAACTAAGAAAACACCTGCCGTGAAAAGAAGCTTGGTTCGAAGCTCGCGGTGAGCGAAAATGGCTTGTAACTTTGCAGTTAATTTTTCCAACACACTTAACCTTTTTGGCAGAGCCAGTTAGGTCTGTTGATAAATTTATTCAGTTACGCTGCCACCGGCCTGCTCGATTGCAATTCGAGCTTGAGCAGAAACTGCTAAACCTACCACAGACAGTTTTTTAGTTACGGTGCCCTGAGCGATAATTTTCACTTTTTGAGCGCGACGATCAATAATTTTATTAAGTTTTAATGATTCTAAAGTGATCGGCTCAAGTGTCAATCGATCTAAATCCGCCAAAGTTAATTCCACAATGGGTTTGAGCACATTAAATCTGGATTTACCTCGCAGCATCGGTAATCTTTTGGTTAAAGGTAGTTGACCACCCTCGAACCACAAAGGAATTTTAGATCCAACTCGAGCCTTTTGGCCTTTTGTTCCTCGAGTGGAAGTGTGACCACCCTTGCCAGATCCAAAACCCCGACCAATGCGCTTGGCTGCTTTGGTGTTAGTGGGAGTAAGTTGATGCAGTAATGACATGATTTTTCCGATTTCTGATTCTTTTGGTTGTTGGTTATTTGGCGGCCAGCTTTTTTACTGCTGCTGATTTGACAGATTTAGCTGGCTTACCAACCCTTGATTTAGTTTGAGAGTCAATTGATTTTTTAACAATCACCGCTTCATGCTGTTTGGCGGTTTGCTGAAGCTTCTGCATTTTTTCTTTTTCTTCAGCCTCAGTTTCAATAATTGACCGCAATTTAATATTTTTGACTTTGACAATTTGAGCAATTTTCTTTAGAGCTGCAAAAGTAGCGTAGACACTGGAAGATTGATTATCACTACCCATGATTTTGCCAGAAATGTCTCTAATGCCGGCCGCTTCCACCACAGCTCGAACTGGTCCGCCAGCAATAACGCCGGTTCCAGTGGGAGCAGGTTTCAACATTACCTTACCAGCGCCCTCTTTTAAAGTTAAAGCAAAAGGAATGGTGGTGCCGTCCAAAGGTACTAGCAGCATTTTCTTTTTAGCTTTGCGAATACCTTTTTTGATGGCTGAAGCCACATCGTTGGCTTTACCCAAACCCAAACCCACTTGACCCTTACGATCGCCCACTACCATTAAAACCGAAAAGCCCATTTTATTACCGCCTTTGGTTTTTTTGGAAACCCGAGAAATCGAAATCACTTTTTCTTCAAACTCGGATCTTTCTTCAAATTCTTGGTGAGATCGGCGTTGGTCGCTCATACAATGATTCCTTCTTGGCGCAAAGTTTCAGCCACAGCTTTAACCCGACCGTGATAACGGTAAGCTCCTCGATCAAAAATTACTGTGGTAATACCAGCTTTTTTCAAAGCCTCTGCCATAGTTTTGGCAACAACCACTGATCGATCAGTTTTAGTGCCTTTAATTTTCGAGGTTTTACCCAAATCGTGAGCCATCACCAGAGTTTTGCCAGCAATGTCATCTACCGCTTGAAGTGATAGATGGGCATTAGAACGCGACACACTTAATCTGGGGCGTTGAGCAGTTCCAGTTAAGGCTCCACTAACGCGAAGTTTGCGTTTAGTTTTAAGATTATGACGGTGAGAAATTTTTGGCATAATAAATTAGCTTACCCAGCAGCAGTCTTACCGGCTTTGCGTCGGACTACTTCATCACTATAACGAATTCCTTTGCCCAAATAGGGTTCTGGAGGTCGAATTGAGCGAATATTGGCAGCCACCTGGCCAACCAACTCTTTACTAATACTTTCAATCTGGATGGTGTCGTTGCCCTCCACCTTTAAAGTCACACCGGCTAAGGCTGCAACTTCGACTGGATGAGAAAAACCAATCGCGATTGAGATTCCGGCTCCTTTGGATGTGGCTCGATATCCGGTTCCCACTAATTTCAGAGTTTTTTTGTAACCCACAGTCACTCCGGCAACAGCATTGGCCAGAAGACTTCGCACCAAACCATGAAAGGCTTTGGTTTCGCGTTCATCATTTTGACGCGTGATTGAAACGATTCCGTCCTGAACAGCCACCTTAATAGCTCCATTAGCAACTGGAACTTTAAGCTCGCCTTTGATACCCTTAACCGTCACTTCGCCCGGATTAACGGTGATAGTAACGCCAGTGGGGATGCTAATGGGTTTTTTACCGATCTTTGACATAATAATTTACCAAACTTGACAAATAATCTCGCCACCCACTTTTTGCTGTTTGGCTTCTTTAGAAGATAAAACTCCTTTGTTAGTAGTCACAATGCTGAGGCCGTAACCATT
>DOZC01000078.1:9781-11854 GCA_003518205.1 Minisyncoccota bacterium
TTGAGTTGAATCGTTAGCTCGGATTGGGGTTTCACTTCCCGCACCGAATAACCAGCCAAATAATCGTTGGCCACTAAAATCTTCACAATCGCTTCCGAAAGTTTCGAGTGAGGCGCCACTACCTCAGCATGCCGAGCTAGGTTAGCGTTTTTAATGCGAGTGATGAGGTCTGAGATAGGATCGTTCATGATATGACTAATTCAAATTATTTACTGGCCTTAACTACGCCTGGTAACTCGCCTTTAACAGCTAGTTCCCGGAAAGCAATTCTACTTAAACCAAAAAAGCGCAAATAGCCCTTAGGCCGGCCTGTGATTTTACATCGATTGTTGGCTCTAGTCGACACCCGATTCTCTTTAACAACTCCAGCTGCCAAATAAGCTCCACGTTGTAAAAAAATCTTTTTGGTTTTGGCGATTTTCGATTTTTTGGCCATAGTTAGTTTTTCTCAATTTCCGCTACTTTCATAAAAGGCATGCCGAGTAGCTCTAACAGGCGAAATGATTCAGCCTGACTTTGCGACTTTAAAGTTATATTAACTTGAAGACTGCGAATTTTATCAATTTTGTCATAATCAATTTCTGGAAAAGCAATTTGCTCTTCGAGGCCCAAACTATAATTACCCTGACCATCAAAAGCGGTTCGAGAAACACCTCGAAAATCTTTGACGCGGGGCAGAGTGATAAAAATTAATTTGTCCAAAAATTCCCACATTAATTCACCCCGCAAAGTTACCATCACGCCCATCGGATCACCGGCGCGAAGTTTAAAGTTAGAAATAGCTTTTTTGGCTCGAGTAATTTGTGGTTTTTGGCCAGCGATTACGGCAAACTGCGCCACCACACTCTCAACCACTTTTTCTCGCGCCCGAGGTTCTTGAGGATCAGCCACACCCATGTTGAGAGTGATCTTTTGAATTTTTGCCACCTCAAAAAGATTGGCGTGTTTAAACTCGGCTTTGAGAGCTTGAACTGCGCTAGTCTGGTATTTTTGTTTCAAACGATTCATAGTTTTTATTTTTTAGTCTTAGTTTTAGCCGAAGTCTTGGCTTCAATCACTTGGCCAGTTTTTTTAAAAATTCGGTCTTTGGTACCATCAGCCTTGATTTTATATCCTACTCGATCCGGCTGATCTTTATCATTCAAGATTGCCACTTTGGCAACATCCATGGGTCGTTCTCGTCGAACTTTTTCACCCGGTCGGTCGCCCATCGGTTTGACATGCTTAGTGTAAAGATTAACTTCTTTAACTACAACTTTATTTTCTTTAGGCATAACCCGAATAACTTCACTTTTCTTGCCTTTATCTTTTCCAGCAGTGACTAAGACGCGATCGCCCAGATGCAATTTCATAGTACCTCCTGAGCTAAACTAGCAATTTTACTAAAACCGTGATCTTTGACCTCACGAGCAATCGGACCAAAAACTCGAGTTCCGACTGGAGCTGGATTACTTCGCGACTCCACCACCACAGCGGCATTTTCATCAAATTTAATATATTCACCATTATCTCGACGATGTTCTTTTTTAGTTCGCACGATCACTGCTCGAACTTTAGCGCCTTTTTTAAGGTTACTATTGGGAGCAGCGTCAATGACTGAGGCGCAAACTACATCACCCACATAACCAAAAAATCGTTTTGATCCACCATAGACTTGAATCACGCGAAGTTTTTTAGCACCGCTATTGTCGGCAACTTGGAGGATGGAGCGAAGTTGAATCATGATTTAGTTTCTCACGGGTGTTTTCAAGAAGGCCATATTATACCTGGAAAGTTAGGCAATCGCAATCTTTTGAATCACTTTGAAATGCTTGGTGGCGCTCATTGGGCGACTCTCAGCAATCTCAACTTTATCACCTACTTGCAACTTCAAATTTTCATCAGTGTGACAAGCATAAGTGCTACTACGCTTCAGAGATTTCTTATAAAGTGGGTGCATGGTCATGCGCGTCACCTTAACCTGAGCTGTTTGAGCTGTAGTTAATGAAACTACTTCGCCTTGTAAAGTTTTCATACGGTTTTCTCTCCTAAAATTGCTCGAACTCGAGCGATATCATCAGCCAAATGAACGAC
>DOZC01000051.1:0-212 GCA_003518205.1 Minisyncoccota bacterium
GTCAGGACGGTTTCAAATCCGCGAGTCGCAGCGGTCTGATTTTTGACGACCACCGCTTCTCCTTTGCGATTAAAAATTTCAGCAATAAGTTGGTGGAGTAATTCAAGTTTCAAGCCAAACAGAGCACACGAGGCGCCTAGGGCGACCATGTTTTCTGCCAAAGTTCCCTGAGTTGTTTCCAAAGAAATGGTTTTGAGAGGCACATCAATAAT
>DOZC01000051.1:410-3775 GCA_003518205.1 Minisyncoccota bacterium
CCAGGTGAAGTTTAATGGCATCTTCATTAAGAGCGATCATTAAATCTACAATTCTGATTTGGGCTGTCACTGGTTGAGTATTAAAACTCACCTGCAAAGTATTGTGGCCACCTCGGATCAATGACGGGTATTCACCGTAAGTAAAAGTATGAAATCCATGCCTCATGGCGAGTTTGGCAAAAAGTAACCCAGTTGTGGCAATTCCTTCTCCGGCCAAACCAGCAATTTTCCAGTTTAAAGCGCTAGACATATTAGTAGTATACTGCCAGTAAATCAAAAATTGATGATATATTTTGGTTCCAGATCAGATATTTATGCCGCGTCGCCACCAGAATCAAAAACCATCTTGGTTAAAGTTTTTAACTGTTCAAAAATTTGATCAGTTAATTTATTGGGGAGTCATGGGCTTCATTCTCCTTTACACAGTGGCAGCAGCCCTAGTTTCAGTGCATCGATTTTGGCAATTTGAAGTTTTTTATTATGATTTTGGAATTTTTGATCAAGCTCTGTGGCGAGTGGCTCACTTTCAACCCCCAGTGATCGAACATTTGGTGATTGGGGGTAAATGGATTTTTGCCGATCATTTCAATCCCGGGATGTTTTTGCTCGCACCGCTCTATTGGTTCACAGACCGGCCAGAAATCATGCTGGTGGCTCAGGCAGTGGCTGCTGGGATAAGTGCCGTAATTTTACATAAAATTGCTCGAAAAGTGACTGGCTCGGCCATTTTGGCTGCTGCTGTAGTGGTGAGTTATTGTCTCTTTGTGGGACTGCAAAATGCTTTGATTACCGACATGCATGAGGTGGTGTTTATGTTGGTGCCATTACTTTTAATTTTAGAGGCCGTAGTGTTTGGGCGACGAAAATTAGTTTGGGTTTGGTTTGGCCTGACATTGCTATTTAAGGAGAGTGCTTTTTTATTGGGAGTGGGATTGGGATTATTTACTTGGTGGGTGAGACGGGATTGGTGGCGAGAGGCGTTGGGAATGATTGGTATAGCCGCAATTTGGGGCTTTTTAGTGATTCAGTTGGTGATTCCATATTTTTCTGGAGGTCAATATGCTTACAAACCAGATTTTTATCGTGAGGCTTGGAAAAATGTTTTGGCTTTAGTAGATGTTCCCATTAAGCGAGAAACTCAATTTTTATCACTTTGGTCATTTGGATTTTTACCTCTCTTGGCTCCTGCCAGTTGGCCATTAATTGGTCAAGACTGGATTGTGAGATTTATGCCTCAAAACACTGCTGGTCGCTGGGCTTTGGGGATGCACTATAGTGCTCAGTTAGCGCCACTTTTGGCTTTGGGGATGAGTTATGGATTGAGTTGGATTAAGTCTCGAATCAAGCTTCAGAGCTGGAGTCAGAAAAAGTTTTGGTCGAAGTGGTGGTTAAATTGGGGGCAGTTGAGCCTGATTTTAATTTCTGGCGGTCTAATTTTAAATGCTCTTTATCTTCATCGGGTCAAACTTCATGGTCCACTGGGATTGGCGTACAATCCAGATTTTTATCGGCATTCTCAAGATTTCGAGTTTTTAGAAAAAATGATTCAGGCCATTCCGCCAACTGCGAGCGTGATGACTCAAAATAATCTGGCTGCCCATTTAACTCATCAACAAGTTTGGCTGTCCCGCGACAATTATGAAGATTATCAGCCAGATTATGTGATGTTTGATTTGCGATCAGACCAAAATCCCAATAATTTATTCGCCATGTCACGAGATTTGACGTTAATAGTTGACCGACTAAAAGTTGATCCAAATTACCAAATTTTATTTCAAAATGGCAATCAGTGGATTTTCAAACGCAATGTGAAAGTTCTATGAACGTGAAGCTAATGATGGTGCAATCACTGGATGGATGCATCACGGCCGGAAAAAATTCAAATATTTATGATTGGACTTCTCAAGAAGATGCGGAGCAATTTTTCGCTGAAATCGCCACTGCCAAAGTGATTGTGATGGGGCGGCAAACTTATGAGGCTAATCGAACCAAAATTAAATTAAGACCTGGAACACTGCGAGTAGTTTTAACTTCTCAACCCGACCAGTTTATTTCCGAAAAAGTTCCAGAACAGCTGGAGTTTTCAGCCGAATCGCCGACTCAACTAGTGAAGAGATTGGCGGCGGCAGGCTGCCCGGAAATTTTATTAGTTGGGGGTTCAATTTGTAATACGGCGTTTTTAGCTGTCGGCTTGGTGACCGAAATTTGGCTGACGATTGAGCCAGTTATTTTTGGGTCAGGCCTGACTTTATGTCAAACTTTGCCATCACCGATGGCTTTGGAGTTACAAAGTTGCGATCAACTTAATTCCAGGGGAACATTGCTGTTAAAATACCGGGTTACTGAATAATTAATTTATGCGCCGAATCATCAATTGGTGGTCAAAAGTCTGGTCTTTAAGTCTACTGCTAATAGCAGCTTGGGTGTGGTGGCGCATTGCTTTTAAAACGAGTTTTGGGGACGAACAAGAAAACTTTGTAGCTGGCTGGCTGATTACTCAAGGCTTAGTGCCTTATCGAGACTTCTTTTTTCATCATGCGCCACTGCCGTTTTTTTTGGCGGTGGTGCCTTTTTGGTGGCAAAGTGAGCCTTGGGAGTTATTTCGGTGGTTAGTTTGGGGTTGGGCGATTTTTTGGGGAGTTTTAACTTGGAAAAGCGTGATGAGTCAGCTCAGACCTTGGGTGGGAGTAATTTGGCTGGGTTTGGCTCTACTAGCACCAGCCATGCAGTTCCAACAGTTTTTGGCTGAAAGTTTGGGCGTGGTGGTGTTGCTGAGCGGCTTGATGTTTTTAGTAAGTTTTGTGGTGGCCAATCAACCCAGATTAAATCAATTAGTAGTTGGGTGGTTAATTCAAGGTCTGATCATGGTGGGTTGCTCGGTAGTGTTATTGCCGGTTTGGGGATGGTTGGGAGTGGGCATAATTTTGGGAACACTGCAACGATGGGGTTGGCATCGGGGTTGGGTTAAAATGTACCAGTTACCTTGGAGCCGGATCGGTTCGAGTTTCGGTTTGATCCTGGTGGGAGTAATCTGGTATTTTGCGGAGTATCAGGCTTTAAATCAATTTTGGTGGGCAGTGATGGTTTACAATTTTAAGTATTATTTTCCAGTTCGATTGGCAGCTAATTCGCAACAAGCTCAGTTGGGGTACTTTTTAAGCGTGGGTCAAAACTTTGGCCAGTATGTTTGGTTGGCAACTAGCGAAACTCTAATTAACACCAAGATTTTTTGTCAAACTTTCATCACAACTTCGCTAGCACTTCTCAGTCTGCCGATTGAAGTGTTACAGCAATGGTTTGTGGTGGCAGTAACGGAATGGCAGCATCATCTTTTAAATTTACCGATTGTGAGTTGGTGGGGTTGG
>DOZC01000051.1:3984-5419 GCA_003518205.1 Minisyncoccota bacterium
GAAAATGAAGGATTTAAATTGGGTTGGTACTACACTGTCATTTTCGCTGGAGTTAGTGGAGTCATGACTCAAACAGTTCGATCAATTATCGTGGCTATCCGAATGAGACAACCACAGATTTCTGGTCAATGGAGCTGGCTAATTGCAACTGGAGTCTGGCTGGGAATTTGGTTGAGTTTAATTTGGCCCAAATATTATCAAACCACTCAGCTGGCCTCTGAAATTATCGAACCCAAAACTTTAAGTTTGGCGACTGAATTGAATCAAACTCTAGAAATGGAGCCTTTTAAAATTACTCCGGCATCAGCCGAAAATCAACCCACTCAGATTTATATTTTGGGCGGCAATCCCGTTTATTATTTATTAACTAGAAAGTTGCCGGCAATTCCGCAGTTTTATTATCACCCTTGGTTCCATGCGGCACCGGAATTACGTCTTCCAGTGACGGGTTTTTTGAGTTTTAATTGGTCAGTGCCAGTGGTATTGGAATCTGAGTTGGATGGCAGTAATTTGAAATTTGCTCCTGAGTTGGAAGACATGGTTAGAAATCGAGCCACAGCGAGTCAAAGCGGAGTTTACTGGTTCAAGAAATAATTTTTATGTCTGATTTATTTCATTTTTCAACTCAACTTAAGCCCAAACTAATGGCGGCTATAACTGAATTTTTGGTTAAATCTCATCAATTTGAATTTGATCATCATTTGTTGGATCCGGTTAAAGAGTTTGTGACTTTGGGAAAATTATTTCGAGCCGAAGTTTGTTTGCAAACCACTCAACACTTGTTAAATTCATCTCAACCTCCAGCTTCAGCTTGGTCAGCAGCAGTAGCGTTAGAATTAGCGGGATCGGCATTACTGATTCAAGATGACATTACTGATGAAGCCATCCTCAGGAGAACCAAACCGGCGTTATATCGCACTTATACCCAGCTTTGGCCTGGTTCCAAGGTCAGTTCGCTTCCGGCTAATCACTTTGGCGAAAGTGCTGCCATGTATGTGAGCGATACTTTGTTTTTTATGGCCACCAGAATTTTGACTCAGGCTGATTGTTCAGCTGAAATCAAAGTGGCCTTACTTGATTCATTTAGTCATCAAATCGCCACTCTGGCCCTTTGTCAGTCAGAAGAAATGCGAGTCGCAGCTCTACCTTTGACTGATGAAAACTTGACTGAGTCGAAAATTATTCAAATTTTAATTGGCAAATCGGCCCGTTATACTGCCATGTGGCCGCTCGAATTTGCGAGTATTTTGGCTCAGGCTTCTCCTGAAGTGACTGAAAGATTGCAGCGATTTGGTCAGGCTCTAGGATTAGTGTTTCAACTTAGCGATGACAGGTTAGGTCTATTTGGTGATTCCGATAAAACCGGTAAAGATCTTCAAAGTGATGCTGAAACTGGCAAAAAAACCCTCTACGCTCTTTATGCTCGAGACAGATT
>DOZC01000051.1:5542-10280 GCA_003518205.1 Minisyncoccota bacterium
AGCTCAATCGAGTTCATTGAACTCCAAACTTTATTGAAACAAGCCGGCATTGATAAAGCCGTTGCTCAAGTTACGGCTGATTATGCGGCTGCCGCCAGCCACGAATTGGCTGGACTGGAAACTCAATATCCTCAACTCACCCACTGGTTAAGCCAAATGGTGGAGTTTTTAGTTAACCGCGACCATTAGGATTTTGGGTTGGGCAGTAGAGACTTGCCGCTGTCAGTTATTGGCCTTTTTGATACAATTACGCCCGGATCCTGGAAGCGTCGCATAGTGGTCTATTGCACACGCCTGGAAAGCGTGAGCTCGAAAGGGCTTCGTGGGTTCGAACCCCACCGCTTCCGCCAATAATAAAATTCCTGCGAATGCGGGAATTTTATTATTGCAGTGTTCGCGTGGGGTGACTTGTGCCCGATCAAGCGTGGCACATACAGTAAATTATTTTTCACGCCTGACGAGGGTAAACCCCACCGCCAAGCGAGATTGTTTTAGAGAACGTTTTGAGTTACGAAGCGCGTGGCTAATCCCCTGAGGGGACACAGCTTCCGCAAGAAAAATATGAGAAAATATTATTCAAAAAGTTTGTTAGAGAATATAAAAAAAAGATGCAATGGCTTTTGTGAATGTTGTGGTATTGATATTGTATTAGATAAGCACCACATCTTGGAATGGTCAAAAAATGGACTGACTGAATTAAAAAATTTAATAGCTCTTTGTCCTTCTTGTCATCGTCAAATTCCGCTTGTGCTTAGCAAAACTCAACAAAAGTATTTACAAACTTGGCATCATAATAATATTATTTCAAATAGATCGTTAACACATAATATTTTGAAAGAAAATAATAAATTTTTAATTGGTTCAAATATTTATGTTAATTGTAAAAACATACTTGTTGTCAATGATCAGAATATCATTTCTTCTGTTCAAGAAAAAGACAGGTTTTACATTAACATTGTTATGTTAGAGAATTTTGAGCCTCAAATTTTAATTCTAAATAACAAGTTAATAGTTAATAATTCTAATTTTGAAATAACTCATAGAAAAAATTATATATGTGTAAAGGAAGGAAATCAAAAATTATTTGAACTTAAAAAAAATAACGATGAAATTTATGTGAGAATGAAATTTTTATATAATAATAAACTATTTGAATTTGACACAAATAAATCTATATTTCCAGGGAATAAAAAATTTGTAAATTGTAAATTTGAAGGAAGAACAGCTATATCCTATAAGGACCAAGTTGTTTCATAGTCCACCGCTTCCGCAAGTTTTTATTCCCTTCATATGTTTACACTGCTTGAAAAATATAACTCTGCTAAGCAAGCGATTCATCCTGACAAATTGTTAATTGCGGGAGCTATTGCCACGTTTTCTCTTCCGGTGTTAGTGCCACTGCAGTCATTTCTAACTTTTTTAGTGCATGAGTCAGGCGAAAAATTGTCCACTGAATGGATTCAAATTCTAGCTGTAGCCATCATTGGTTTAGCCAATGTAGCCAGCATAGTTGTAGAAACAAAAACTTTGGAAAAAAAACTTTATAGTGCAAGTCCGATGTCTACTGCTTTAAAAGTTTTTATTAAAAACTCGTTAGGTATTGCTACAGCAGGACACGCAATTAATTTTGCTCAGATTTATTTGGCAAACCCAGTTCAAATTTTGAATTTTATAACATTTCAAACCGGTGGCGGGAGTAGGCTTTTTTTTGAAAATGCTATTGGCGTGACGCTGGCTCTATCTGCCTGGAAACTAATTTTCAACTCTTTGATTTTGCAGGTTGATATTAGTGTACTGAGGGAGTCAACTAAAGGAATATTTAAAAAACTTAGGATGAAAAAAAATTTAGACACTGTGGGTAATTCCGCAGATTACCATGAAAATTACTTATAATGACTTTACTCATTCAGATGGTAATTAAGATATAATACTGTTAATGTTGCAAAAAATAGTATTTTTATTTCTTGTTGGAATTGTGGCTTTAACCGGAACGCTTTTAGTCGGGAAATTATTTAATTCATCGAATTTTGATAAATTGTTTTCAATTTCCCAACCAAAAATTGAAACCATTGTAAATTTTTCTGAACTTCAAAAAATATTTTCCAATCCAATCAAATCGATAATTGAAACGCTTAATTTTATTTTTGTTGCTGATTCATCTAATGATGATGAATTCACTAAGCCCGAACCCACAATCACTCTCTCGCCAACAGTTACTCCAATTATCAAAAACACTAAATCAAATCAAACAAAAACTCCTACTAAACAAACTTCAAATGGGTGTCCCATTTTCAGTTCCAATCAAATTACTAACACCGTTAATGGTGTTAAAAAAACTTATTGTTTTGATGATTCAACTTATTGGAAGGTTTATGATTTATTTCAAGATAAATACTCAGCAGAGGCTTTTATTCCATTTCACAAACAGAGTGTGGAAAAATATCAGCAACTTTATGATCAAACTGGCAGTTCAGTCTACTTAGATGCAAAAAAACGATCTGAGCAGGAACTTCAGGAAGAACAAGCCAAATTAAATGAAGTTACGGCAGAGTTAAATGTTCTGTTACAATAACTCGAAATAGTTAATGAAATTATCACTTTCTCAATTATTTATTCTAGCTGGAATTGCTTTAGCAGCGATGGAGTTAATTTTGGGTGTTTCAGCTGGATTTGATTTAGTGTTAATTGGGAGTATTTTGGTGATTAGTGGTTTGATTGGTGTTTTTACTGCCAACTATTTGGTGGCACTAGTTTTAGCCATCGGACTTTGCGGTATTTATATTTTAATTGGCAGGCACTATTTGCAAAGAAAACTTAATCATTTTCACAAATCAATGAGTGTGGATCGTTTAATAACTCAAGTTGGAATTGTGACTGCTTCAATTAAACCTCATCATCCGGGAATGGTAAAAATTGAAGATGAACAGTGGCGGGCTTCCAGTGATTTGGAGTTAGCTATTGATACCAAGGTTACAATTAATCACATTGAGGGCGTCACTCTTCACGTTACAAAAACATAAAAAATACTAGAAAGGTTCTATGTTTACTACCATAACTTTATTTGCAATTTTTTTGGTTTCACTTTATACCCTAGCAAAAAGTGTTCGTATCGTGAAGCAATATGAGAAGGGTCTGATTGTAAGATTGGGTAAATATCATGCTACGGTTGGATCGGGAATAACATTTTTAACTCCGTTCATTGATTCACTTATCACTGTTGATATGCGCGAGCAAGTGATGAACGTGATGCCTCAGCAAGTAATTACCAAAGATAATGTTTTGGTAACAGTTGATGCCGTGATTTATTACAAAGTTGTCGATCCAGTCAAAGCGGAGTTTGAAATCGCTGATTTTGCTTTGGCTGCTACCACATTAGCTCAAACAAATCTTCGTAATTTAATCGGTGACAAACAACTGGACGAAACGCTGACTGCTAGGGATCAAATCAATGGCAATCTTCGTTTGGTTTTAGATGAAGCCACCAATGCTTGGGGAGTTAAAATTACGAAAGTAGAATTACAACAAATTGAACCTCCCCGTGATATTACTGAAGCCATGAGCAAGCAAATGAAGGCGGAGCGGGAAAAAAGAGCCAATATTTTGGAAGCTCAAGGTTTTAGAGAAGCTGAGATTTTACGAGCCGAAGGTGATGCCAAAGGCAAGTTGCTGAGAGCTGAAGCAGAATCAAAGGCTATCGAGATGATTGGTTTGGCAGCCGAAAAAAACATGGGCGAAAGAGCCATGAAACTAAAACAGCTTGAAGTTACTCAAGTGGTTTTGGGCGGTGAATCCACCAAATTTGTCTTACCTACCAACGGTGAATTAGTGAGTGTGCTGAATTTAGATGGCAATTCCAAACAAATTCTTCCTCTCAAATGATAGTTTGAGCAAAAGGTGAGATTCTGCAGACTGCTATCGCTGTTTTACTTCGGTAAATCCTGGGTCAGCCAAGTTTGACAGAATTGGTCTGAAGTCAGTTTTGAAAAATCAAACTGTTTCAATTCCTGAGGATGAATGAAATGAGACATTTTTTCTGGATGAGAGCAAAGAGTTTGGTGGTAAATGTCGTAATTGACGCCATTATCTTTGACACTTCTAATGAAAATTGGCCGACTACCAATTTTTTCATTGGCCAAAAGTAGTTTGCCGGTCGCAATTTTTTTATCATTCTCAGTTTTAGCAGTACAATCTGGGGCATCACTATCGAAAACATAAGTAGTGTCAGAGGCGGGCTGAAAATCATTGGGGACACAGGGTAAAAACCTCAAATTATTCCACTCGTAAGTTTGAGTTTTGTAGGCTTGGTGAATTTTTTCGGCCGTGCTGGAATTAAGCAGCTGATAATAAAATACCAAATTGGTAAACACAAACTCAGGTTCTTTTTCAAAGATGACCACTTTTTGATCTGAGGGTAAACGATGCAAATATTCTGCCAATAACCTGGGCCCAAAATAAATGCCTTCTGAGGCGTAAATTGGATAGCGGACAAAATACAAAAATCCAAAATTAACGACACTAAAAATATATCCCAAAAAAATTAAAAAAAATAATTTTTTCTGTTTCTGCCAAAACCATTCCAATCCCCAACCGGCTGTGATCAACAATAATGGAAATAAAAACGAAGGCCTAAAATACAGCCAAATACTTTGATTTAAAACTGCCGGAATTACTCCTGTTAGCCCCAATCCACCCAACAACAATAACCCAGAAATTTGTCGGCGTTGAATTAAGGCAATTA
>DOZC01000055.1:0-758 GCA_003518205.1 Minisyncoccota bacterium
TTCTAAATACACTTTGAGAGCCACAACCTGGGCAATTTATAACTGGCATTCTCTCAATATTGAAAAATGTGCCACAATTTTGACAACAAACTAAATTAGGCTCATTTTTTTCCATCACTAAACCCAGCTCTCGGTAAATTAAATCTCTCAGTTTGGATACTCGATTAAATAAAACATGTTTGGAAACTTTGTCACTTAAGACTGCTTCATTTGGAGCCACTACTAGTACCAGTTCCTGGTCAAGTTGAGTAAAAAAAATATCCAAGAATTTATTTAGAAATATATTCCCCAAATTTGTTAAATTAGTTCCACTCTCGCTCATGGCCGCATCGACAATTTCGGTTTCAATTCTTTTTAAAGACCCAAAAATCTTAACAAAAACCATCGCCAGTTGCTGTGATGTAAACTCACCCATGAGTTTTTCATTCGTCAACATTGCAGCTGAAGACAATTTATCTTCTTTTTTGGCCAAAGACATCTCAAGAGCCCTGTTAAATAACATAGCCATATTGTAAGGATCCGCATCAAAAGCTTTATAAAGTTTTTGTAACTCTTCATCAGTATCAAAAATTGTTGGCAAACCATCATCAAACTGTGCATCTGGGTCAACTTTAAATTTTCCAAAATCAATCGATTCTTGTCCAGTCATATTTTTTCCCTTATTAACTTAGCCCACTTAGTAAGTATTCTAACACTCAGCCACATTCTACATCAAACATTTTGATGGATTAAAACACCACCAGCAGCAGCGCCATCAC
>DOZC01000055.1:891-4262 GCA_003518205.1 Minisyncoccota bacterium
TTGTGAAGTTCTGGAATTAAATCAGAGCCGGCAATATACAAAAATGATCCGACTGCAAACGGTAATAAAACTGTTTCTATCGCAATAGTTATGTTTGACACCATAACTGCTACCAAAACTCCCAGCACGGCTGTGAGAGCAGTTAAAAAATTCAACCAAAGAGCTTTTTTTCGGCTAAAACCACTATGAATTAAAACCCCAAAATCACCAATTTCCTGAGGAATTTCATGAGCTAAAACTGCCAAAGTCGTGGCCACTCCCATGGGAAAGCTAGTGATAAAGCTGGCCGCGATTATCACACCATCCAGAAAATTATGTAGTCCATCACCAAATAAATTCATCCCAGCAAAATGATGTTGATGATGAACTGTGATGGGTAAATGACAATGTCGCCAATGAATAATTTTTTCCAATATCAAAGACAAACTAATTCCAGCTAGAACTGAGGCTGAAGTCGTGAAAGTCCAACCTGTTTTGCTTCCCACAATTTCTGGTACCAGATGCCAAAAAACATCGCCAAGTAATGTTCCGGCGGCAAAACTAATTAAGATCAAAATCTGGCGCCGAAGTTTGGTGATGGAAAAACTCAAAGTCACTAACCCTACTAATGAGACTAAGCTCACTAGAAAAACCGCCACTAAACTAGCTATCAATGAGTCAAATTTCATTATGACTGTATTATATCTGACAAATTTATGAAAATTTAATTTAAAAATAATAGACCAACAAAGCTAAAAACAGCTCCCAAAAATTTTTGAGGCCACGCCTTACGCTCTTTGAGAAAAATCATTGATAATCCTACCGCCACAATCACGCCGGCAAGATTGGCTGAGACAACTTGAGCCGCATTTGGAGCAGCTTTAAGCGCCTCATAAAACCAAATGGCTGAAAATACAAATAATCCCAACAAACAAAGAGAAATTTTTATTTTTGACGGACTAAAAAAAGTGGGCAACTCTTTAACAGATTTTGGCCACACCAACATCAATAAAAAACTTGGCAATAAAAATGCCAAAATTAAATATGGATAAAGTGACATATGTTGCAACATGTATCGATCGTTAACATTTGCTAAGCCATAAATTACCGCAGCCAAAAGTGACAACCAATCTCCATTTTGAAATTTAATTTTTTGAGCCTCCCAACTAGCAACTACTACTCCAAAAAAAATTAAAATTGCTCCCAAGGCTTGAGAAGACGTGACTCTTTCGCCCAAAATTATCATGGCTGCTAATATCGTCACCAAACCGCGACTCGAAAATAAAACTGTAAATTTTGAGACTTCAGTTTTTTGTAAAGCCAAATTGCTAATAACTCCACCAATGGCATAAATTAAAGTTGTTAAAACTAAATTTGGCCAAACCGCCAGCACACCACTAAAATCGAGCTGACCGAATAATCCAGTTAAAATAGTAATAATCACGCCACAAAATAAACCAATAAAAATTGAAAAAGCTGTGGGATTAATTTTACCTGAGCGTAAAATCAGGCGCTGAAGCAAAACTGCCACTGAACCAGTCAAAATGCTTAGAGTAATTAATATCTGCCAACTCATAACTGGGAATTATAGCCCGAGCCTATTCATAGCGTAAAGCATCAAGCGCACTGATTTGAGTGGCTCGCTGGGCTGGATAAATTCCCGTGCCAAAACCCACCAGTAGTGACAGGCCCAAAACAAACACCAAAAAACCCCAAGGCAAATAGGCAATATCAATCGCCCCCAAGCCCTGAGTCCAAGCTAAACTTGATAAAATTAAACTTAACAATTTACCAGCTCCATAACCTAAGAGAATTCCCAGTACCCCACCAAAGAAACCCATCACCATCGATTCAGTCAAAAATAATTCCTGGACTTCATCGGATTTCATTCCCATGGCCTTCATTAGACCAACTTCCCGAGTTCGCTCCAACAACGAAATAGTTAGGGTGTTAAACATGCCTAGAGCCGCAATTGACAGCGCCACCACTCCCAAAACTGCCAAAATTACTCTGGCAGTGGCAAAAAATTGTTCGATTTGCAAAACCGTATCCACCACGGATCGAGTTGAAAATCCTAAAGCTTCAATTTTTTGACGCAAGCCACTTAATTGATCGCGATTTTTTGAGACTACTTTTAACTGAGAATAATTATTGACTCCCAAAGATCGTAAATCCACGAAGGGAACATAGAAAAAGGGAGCTTTATCTGATGGCACCACTCCGACAATTTTGTATTCAACCGGTAAAGATTCAATTTTTGCTTCTGAATCATTCAGTAGTTCTCCGACAACCACAAACGAAGTTTCAAAAGTTGAACCAACAGCCATATCTTCAGGGATGTTTAAAATTTTTAGCATCACCGAATTAACCACCGCTTGTTTCTTGGCCACATCACCCAAAGCTACTTGAGTAATTTTTTGAGTTGCGGTGACCGCCGATTCTGAGGCAATTTCTACCCAACCGGGATTATTAATATCTTCAGTAATACCTAAAATTTCACCTGACTGGGTGGCTAAAGTTGAAACTCCTAAAACTTGGCCTTCAATCACTGGTTTAATAGTTTGTTCCTGGGCATTGACTCCGATTTCCGCCACAAACCCAGTTTGGATCACTGGTTCACCAGTATCAGTAAGTTTGGGAGCTTTACCAGCTACACAAGTATCTTTTTGAACTTCAGGACAGCCATTTTGCCAAAGCGCGAAATCAGCTTTAATCCAAGTGGCATAAGTTTGATCATCAATCTCAACCGATCGACCAAGACTTTTAGCTTCTTGATAAAACTTTCCCACCACTCTAACACCACTTTGTTCTCCTGGAACTCGACGAGTATAACCTAAAATCTGACCAGTTTTATCTGGATTAGACCGAACTTTAAGCCATTCTCCCTCTGTCAATTGAAACACCACCGGTTTTTCAGTTTCCAAACTCCATAAAGCTCCTGAATCAGTTTGAGATAGAGCTCCAGCTACTTTACCAGGACGAGCTGTAATAGCAATTTCGTTGGAATCGAATAATTCTCCTCGGATAGTTTTAATCGCTGACTGACTTAAATATTCCGAAGTGACTCCGTAAACAGCCATATCTGAAACTGAATTTTGGAAACTCACTCTAGCCACAGTCGCAATCACTGGTAAGGCTTTGTCTAGTTCAACTAGATCTTGCATTGTAGCTATGGTCTGATCGGTAATTTTCTCTCGAGAGCCAGGTTGCACAAAAACATCGGCCTGTGTTAATTCATCAAGTCTGGCCACTCGATTAATTACCACATTTTGAAGCCCAAACCCAATGGAAACTAGAAACACAATCGCCCCCACCCCAATCGACATTCCCCCAATAGTAATCACAGACCGGGTTTTTTTAAAAACCATATTTTGCAGAGCCAACTCGATGAG
>DOZC01000055.1:4428-13411 GCA_003518205.1 Minisyncoccota bacterium
TATGAACTCTGGGCAATTTGAGTTAACTTGGTTCGAACCGCCTGGGGAAATAGTTTAAAAGCTCCCAATCGTTTTAGAGTGGCAAATCCCAGATAAAACAGGAGTAAACACGTAAAGATGACAATTCGCTGAATAGTATCGCTAAAAATTTTCCAAGTTTTAGCTTGAAATATTGGTTGGATATGGTTTTGAAAACCCTGTCTTAATCCATTAAAAAACTGCTTAAAATCAACTCGTGGAGTCAATTGTGGTAACTCAATCTTGGTGCTGGTAAGGGTCGGGCTTTTACTCGGCATGTTTAGTTCGCTTAAATCGTTTAACTTTCAAAAAATTCTCGATTTCTTTACCAGTATGTTGACCTACAACTTTACCATCTAACATTTGAATCACTCTGGTCGCATATTTCACGTACTCCAAATCATGCGTCACCATAATAATGGTAATGCCATGTTTTTGATTCAGATCAGTCAAAAGTTGCATCATTTCTTGGCCAGCCACAAAATCAAGATTGCCAGTCGGCTCGTCAGCAATTAAAACCGCTGGCTGATGAACTAAAGCTCGTGCCAGCGCCACTCGTTGTTGCTGACCTCCAGAAAGTTCGGTTGGATGATATCCACCCCAATCAACCATGCCGACTTTTTCCAAAAACTCCAACGCCTTTGCGTGGGCTTCATCTCGGCCATGTCCTAAAAGTAGTAGTGGAAAAGCCACATTTTCAACCACTGACATAGATTTAACCCAGTTGGGTTGTTGGTAAATCATGCCAATATTGATTTTGCGAAAATCAGAGCGACTATCTTCGGTGCTATCTGCATAAATATCTCGGTCTCGAAATTTAACTACTCCACTGCTGGGAAGTTCCAAACCCAATAACATGTGAAGGGTGGTGGATTTACCGCAGCCCGATGGTCCAACCAAAACTGCAAACTCGCCAATTTTGATTTCAGCTGTAACTCCCTGAACCACCGGAATCCACTGTTTACCAACTAGAAATTGTTTGTGAACATCAGCGAGCTGGTAAAGAATTTGAGCTGAAGCTTGCATAATTTATTTTCCTAAAAAGCCAAAAACCTGTTGTAAGTTCGAGACTACCAAATCTAGAGCATTATCAGTCGCTTTGGGAGTAATGGTCACTGTATCAATTGATTCACCCACATTACCAGCTACGTCAGTACTTAAAGCTCTTAAATGATAAACTCGAGACGGACTTAAGCCACTAATTACTACCAAGTGATTAATCGTGAAATTTTTATCTTCTTGAGTTTTTTGAGAATAAACTGCTCCAGTGCCTTCACCAAACTCTACTTGACTGGTGGTAGATTCATCAGTGGTCCACGTGACAGTTAGCTGAGCTGTGGCTTCCTGATTACCAGAATTAGTCGTGGTTAAAATTGAACTTTCAACTTTCAAATCCGAAATTTTGGCCGGTCGAGTATCTGTAGCTGTAGTAAAGTATTGAGGCTCAGACGTCGCTTCATTACCCGTTCGATCCCGACCTTTGACCACTAGAACATAAGGTGTTTCTGGATTGAGGTTTCGAACTAGCATTTTATGTTCACCACTTTGAAGAGCTACATTAACTTCATCTCGAGCTTGGGATGGATTATCTTGAGGATAATAAGTTACGATGCTTGAAGTTGGGGTGTTAGCAGTCCAAGAGATCAATACCGTGGGTTGAGCGGTGTTTTTAACCTGTTGAATTTTGACAGCATTGACTTTTGGTCGCGGAGGAGTTTCAAAACTTAAAATAGTGCCCTCATACTCATTCCCTTCAGCATCGAACATATTGAGTTTGTAATAATATTTCACGCCATCTTCTAGATCAGCTAAATCCACTGTATAAGAACCCTCGGCAGTTGAAGTGGCCAAAGTGACCACGCCTCCAAAACTAGTGGTTTTACCAAAAAAGATTTTCACTGACGAAGCTCCAGTGGTAATAAATTGAACCGTAGCACTACTCAAACCAACTCGCCTTACCGCCACATCTTGAGCTGTTGGGGCCGGGTCAGTTGTAAAGGTTTTTTCGGCTGAAACACCAGTATTGCCATCCTCATCCGTCCATTTAACTCGATAGTAATAAGTCGTTCCGGGAGTTAAATTGGTCAAGATAATGGAGTGATCGGTAGTGGCTGTGGAGTTGGACGGTTCAGACGTGAAATAACTTCCAGCTCCGGTACCATATTGGACTTTAGAGTCGGCGTTTCTGTCAGTCACCCAAGAAATCGTGGCTTGCTTGGTAGTTATTGCTGATGTGGTTGGGCCAGAAGAAAGATTAGCGGCTTCAGTATATTTGCCATTTGGTAACAATGAGACAGTGCTGGAGTAGGCACCGCAATTGGCCACATTATCGCAAGCCCGAACTTTGTAAGAATATTCTTGTTGCTCCAGACCAGTATCTACATAGGCAATCCCAGTCGTGGTGGCAATTTCTGTAAAAGTAGTCCCATCAGCTGAACGATAAATTTCGTAGCTCGCCACACCAGAACCGGCATCTGCCGGAGCTTCCCAGGATAAAGCCAACTTCCAGGAGCTAGTATTTTTGACTGATACATCAGCAATATCAGCATTGAGCGGAATTCCAGGAGCAGTAGTATTGGCGGTAAAAGTTACTGAAGTGTAAGCGCCATAGTTAATGGCTCCACCAGATTCACTGGAGTTTTTGGCTACTAAATAAAAAGTATTGATACCAGTTTGGGTCGCAAAAGCACTGGCTGAAAGCGAGGTGGCACCAGCACTGGTAAAACTACAGGTCACCACTGATGGCAAAGTGTTCACGGTATAACAATAAGTTAAAGCACTGGCATCACCCAAATATGTTTCTGGAGCACTCCAGGAAAAAGCAAATGAATTTTCAGTATTACTGGCCGGGTTAACTCCTAACGCCAGAGGTACACTGGCACCTTCGCCAGCAAAATAATAAAGTGCTTCCAGTGGCGAACTCACATTGCCAGCTGCATCCACAGTGCGTAAATAAAATGAATTAGCATCAGTTTGATAGGCAATATCACTTAGTGTTAGAGTTATAGCCGTAGTTGTAGCCGACCAATCAGCCAAAACTCCAGAACTTGTGCCAGTTTTATATTGATATCCAGCTACAGCAGAGCCCGCGTCGCTGGCCGCCAACCAAGTAAAAGTAAATTCGTCACTGGCGGCATATCCGGCTGGGCTAACAGAAATAGTACTGGGATTTGTAGGAGCTGTACTATCTATTTGATAATTAAAAGGTGCCCAAGTTACCCCACTGACATTTTGAGCGCTATCTTTAGTTTTAATCCGCAAATAATAAGTTGCTCCACTGGTTAAACCACTGGCTGAATAAGTTGCCGACTCTTGCAAAGTTCCAGCCGTTAAGGGGTCAGCCGTCTCATCAGTCCCAAAATAAACATAATAACCCGCCACTCCAGCGCCACCAGAATCACTAGCGCCACTCCAACTGAAAACCGGAGCGGTGCCGGCATACCAGGTGTCAGTGGTAATGGCACTACCACCGGCAGCACTCAGGGCTGTTAGCGTATCAGGATTATTGGGAGCAGTAGTGTCAGCTATACCACCGATGCTAACTTCACTGAGAGTTACCGCCTGAGATCCATCTCCATCCAAAATTGCTTGCCATAAAATACCCTGAGTGGTGACTGGAAAATCACTCATGTGAGCATTAACTTCGCTGGCTGAATTGGCCAAAGAAGTATCGGCTGAAAGACTCCATTCACTTCCGTCCCAATAAAGCCAACTTGAGCCAGCGTCATCAGACAATCGGTAAGTGATCACGCCACCATTGGTGGTTTCAGTGGCACTAAAAGCATCGAAGTTTTTCATGCCACTAGTCATAACGGCTGCCACCGGAGCAACAGTTTGAGCACTGGCGGTATAGGCTGAAGTATTAAAACTGGTCAAAGCGGTATTGGAAATTCTCACCTCATCGAGTGAGCCAGCTAGATAACCCTGAGCTTTGCCAGCTTCCCGTCCTCCATAGGTAGCTCCGATCTGAAGTGATCGACTGGAATCTGGTAAAGTTAACGAGGCTGCGATTGAATTATCCAGAACTCCGTCTTTGTAAAGTTTCATGGTGGTACCATCATAAGTCGCGGCATAGTGATGCCAGTTGGTGTCGGTGCTGGTATTGCTGGATTGCAAAAAGCCATTGTTTCCATAAGACCAAACAGCGGCATCAGCATTTTGAGTATTACCTGTTCCGGCATAAAGTTTGCCTTTATAAACACTGAAAGCTGAAATTTCTTCAATAGCATTGGTCCAGCTATCATTTACTAAATCACCACCCACCTGAGACCAACTCGAGCCATTCCAGCGCCAAACCTCGCCATCTCCAGCGGTATAACCAAGGGCAACATAAACATCTCCGTTGTAAGTTACCAATGATTTAACTCGTTCATACGTGCCGGTTGTCCAACTATTATTGAGATCGTCACCCCCAATTTGAGTCCAAGTACTGCCATCGTATTTCCAAACATCAGCATCACCAGTCCCAGTGCCTAAGCCTGCATACAACTCACCTCCCCCAACAATCATGCTATTAACTTGTTCATGTTCTGCAGTGCCATCCCAACTACTGGTTAAACCATCTCCTCCCACCTTAGCCCAAACACTGCCATTGTAGCGCCAGACCTCACTATCACCGGCCGAAGAACCCAAGCCTGCGTAAAGGTAATTGCCATAACTCGATAAAGCTGTAACCCGCTCGTAATTAGTTGTCCAGCCGCTATTAAGCGAGTCACCGCCCACCTTGGTCCAGCTACTGCCATTCCAGCGCCAAACCTCGGCATCATTAGCACTATTACCCAAACCAACATATAGATTATCCTGGAAAGTTGCCATTGAAGAAATCTCTTCGAAATTAGTTGTCCAGCCGCTATTAAGTGAGTCACCACCCACTTGCGACCAAACCGTACCATTAAATTTCCAAACCTCGGCGTCATTGGCAGTGGTACCTAGTCCAACATAAAGTTCGCCATTGTATGCCAGCATACTCAACACATCTTCGTAAGTATGAGCTGTCCAACTGCTGTTAACCCCATTACCTCCCACTATTGTCCAACTCGAACCATCCCAGCGCCAAATCAGGGCATTGCCAGCCACGGTATAACCAGTGCCAGCATAAAGATAATCGCCCGCCACCGTCATGGTCTCAATGTTTTGCAAACCCCGAAAACCCCAGCTCGACTCCACATAATTACCCCCAACTTGCGACCAAACCGTACCATTAAAACTCCATAATTCGGCTGATCTATTAGCGTTACCTGAAGTCATCAAAGCATAAAGCGTGCTTGAGCCATAAATCATCGCTTCAATGTTGAGATGATTAGCAGTAGCCCCAAAACCACTATTGACATTGTCGCCGCCGATTTTAGTCCAAGCCGTGCCATTCCAGCGCCAAACCTCATTATCTCCGGCCGTCACCCCTAAGCCAGCATAAAGATTAGTGCCATCATTGGTTAAGCTATAGACAGTTTCATAGCTTGTGCCATCCCAACCACTATTTAAAGTATCACCCCCGATTTGTGTCCAGACCGTGCCGTTCCAGCGCCAGACTTCAGCATCACCGGCCGTAGTGCCAATTCCAACGTAAAGATTGGTGCCAAAGCCAGTTAAACTGGTGACAACTTCATAATTAGTATTCCAGCTACTGTTAACTCCATCACCTCCGATTTTTGTCCAAGCTGTGCCATTCCAGCGCCAGACCTCAGCATCTGTGGTTGAGGCTCCCAAAGCAGCATAAAGATAAGTGCCATCGGTATACATGGCATAAACATATTCATAAGTCGTAGCCCAACCGCTATTAGTAGAATCACCCCCAACTTTGGTCCAAGTGGCTCCATTCCAGCGCCAGACCTCAGCGTCACCAGCCGAATCACCCAAACCGGCATATACCGAACCTGAAAAATACTCCAACGAACGCACTGTTTCATAAGTATTCACTATCCAACCAGAGTTAATGCCATCACCTCCGATTTTAGTCCAACTCGAACCATTCCACTTCCAAACTTCGCCATCACCAGCGGTAGTTCCTAAACCAGCGTAAAGATCAGTGCCGTCAGTAGTCAAAGCCGTCACACTTTCATAAGTATTCACTGCCCAACCCGAGTTAACTCCATCACCCCCGATTTTAGTCCAAGTACTACCGCTGCGACGCCAGACCTCAGCGTCACCAGTGCCATTACCCAAGCCCACATATAAATCCGTACCGATAAACTTCAGCACGTGTCCAGCCACCTGACCATCCAGATCCCACGAACCATTGAGATCATTACCAGCTACTTGAGCCCAAGTAGTGGCTCCAGAATTAGCCAGTTCATAAGTTAAACGACCAGTGTCGTTGTCGAAATAGAGTTGATAATCACCTTTATCAAAAATTCCCTGCCGTTGAATGTGACTGGTGTTACTAAAGCTTGATCCCAATTTTACCCAAGCCTCTAAAGTATTGGCTTGCGACAAAGAAATCGCCGCACTGTCTGGCACTGTGATCATTTGGTTAACTCCATCAAGAGTTAAAGCATTGTTGAGTTTGCCAGAGCCATAACTGCCGCCACTCAAAACCGGGCTCTGGCCATAGCTACTACTATCAGTTGGATTGCCGCTAGCTTCATCCAGATGCAAAAGTAGGGTAGTCTGAGCGGTGCTGGTATAGTTTTGAACTATTAAGGCTGCAGTATTGCTGGCCACCGCAATTAGGGTACTATCAGAAACCTGGTAATCACCACTGCTGGCAAAGTTCCAAACCTGAGAGGTATCAGACGCGAACACAATTTGAGCCAAGCGATCAATTCCCAAATACATGCCGGTAAACAACCCAAAAAAGCCCATCACCACCCCAAATAACTGGATATACCATCCAGCCACATGTCTTGGCTTTAACCATCTTGAGAAAAAATTCTCAAGCCACGATAGTTTTTTAATCATGTTTGATGCATATTTGATATATAAAATCAATTAATTCACGATAGCACACAAAAAGTCCTACCTACAAGATAGCAAACCCCTCAAATTAAACCACCCAAACAATATCTGAAATAAAAAGGCTTTTTTATTTTATGATCCAGCTATATTGATATACCTATCAGCCAAGGCAAATATTATTAGATTTTTAATTACTGTCGTACAATTGTGAGATGTCTCACACTCGTCAAATAATTCAAGCTACCTATGACCGAGTTGCCCCAATCTATAATCAAGATCGCTTTAATTTAAAAACCGATAACTACTTGCGGCAATTTTGGCGACTCCTGCCACCCCAAAGTTTAGTTTTAGATCTGGGTTGTGGTGATGGTTTAAGTGCCGCCGTTCCTCTAGTCGAGCAAGGTCACCAAGTCATCGGCTGGGACTTTTCCGCCACCCAACTTCAACTTGCCAAAAAAAATTGCTCCACAGGTCAATTTTTTCAACGCGACATCGCCACTATTAAACCTCATGAGCTTTCTGTGGCCGGAGCGGCTTGTCTCTTCACTTTATTTCACATTTCTCGAACTCAGCATGGACAGTGGCTAAAAACTCTGGCTAGCTTTTTGCCAGTCGGGGGACCACTTTTAATTACTTTGGGTGATTGTGAATTTGAGGGTTGGCATGCTTTTTATGGTCAAAAAATTTGGTCCAGCCAGTTTGGCCCCGAAAAAAATCGTTTATTGCTTGAAGCCGCTGGGTTTGAAATTTTAATTGATGAGCTGAGTACTAGCGGCGCGGAACGACATCAAATTGTCTTGGCAACCAAACTGCCCACAGTCTAGCGACAACAATAACAAGCAACTCTGATTCCCCGATTGCATCTCTATTCAGCCTGTTTAATACTACCCATAAATGACACTTCCAAAATTCAAACTCACAAAGTCCTACAAAATTTGGCTGGGGATAGGTTTGTTTTTAGCGGCCGTTGGCACCAGATGTGTGTTTTTAAATCTGATTCCCACGGCTTTTTCCCATGACGAACTGGCCTATCTTATCAACGCAGTCAGTGTGGCAGTCAGTGGTGTTGGTAGATATGGCGATTGGTCGCCATTGAGTCTCAAACCGGTTGAGGCTTCTCTCGCGGAACTACCGACTTTATTTTTAGCCGGATTTTTCAAATTACCTTTCGGCCCCATGATTGATGGCAGATTGTTGCCAGTCTTGATGAGTTTGACGCTACCATTTTTGGTGGCGAGTATTAGTTGGTCTTTATTTAAATCCCGCCGGGCAGCCGAGTTCAGCTGGGCACTTGCTTTATTTAATCCCTGGATTTGGCAAAACGGCCGCTTAACTTTTGATATCCCGATTAGTCTTTGGTGCTATGTTTTGGGAGTGGCAATTTTTTTGCGATTTCAATCCTGGAAAAAACTCCTAGCTCTAATGCCTTTTTGGTTGGGATTTTATAGCTATCAGGGTTTTAAACTCATTTTACCGTTCATCTGTTTAAATTTGAGTTTGTTTACCTGGCTGGAACAAAAGCCAGAGTGGGGAATTTGGAAAAAATTACGGAACTGGAAAAAATTGGGACCTGGTTTAATCACTAGTTTGTTTGGCATTGGTTTATTAAGTTATTATTTAATTTTTCAATTTAACGCCCAAACAGCCAGTCAGACTCGAATTGCCAATCAAATCATTACTCCTCAAAGCCAGGTTGTTTCGGAGGCAGTCAACACCGATCGACGCTTGGCACTTTTGACTCCCATCAATAATTTGTTTATTAATAAATATGCTCAAACTGTTAAAGAAATCGTCGGTCGCTATTTATTAGTGTTCAACGGCCGAGAACTTTTTTATGAAATTAGTGCCTCCAATTCTCCTTTCGCAGTTTGGAATCACGGCCCATTCTATCTGATTGATGCGCTCTTAATTGCGGTTGGAATAATTGCCTTAATTCAACGCCGACAAATTTCTGGGTTATTGTTGTTGGGTGGATTGGGGCTAACAGGAGTAATTCCGGCAGTTTTAAATCAAAGTATTTGGCTGTATTTTAGGCCTTCGTTTTTATTTCCATTATTGTTGATCACAGCCG
>DOZC01000026.1:0-4615 GCA_003518205.1 Minisyncoccota bacterium
ACCAGTCTCGAGAGATTTTTTATCAATAGCTGCCATCATGATCTCAAATCCGGCAAACACTAGAATGGCAAACAAAGCCATCCCCGCCAACGGAAAAATAAAGCTCATCAATCTGGTAATGATTTTTCCTGGGTTAGCAAACTCACCGACCACAGCCGAGTTTTCTATCAACAGGGGATTGACGGCATCCAGTAAAGTTTTATCGACTTTGACAAAAACCAGGGGAGTGGGAGTTGGAGATGACATGTTAAATGGTTGTGATGGTTAAGGTTTTGAGTGGATTGATTCTTAAACTTACTCACCAAATCCGGGGATGTGGAAAAGAGTGACGCCGATAAATTGTAACACTGTGATGGAAAGAATAATGAATACTAGGCCAATAACAGCATTGCTGATCATTTCCTTACCCTCGGTGAATTTTTTGGCATCTCCGGCTGAAGTGGAGATGATGAAACTGGCCGCCAAAATCATCAGTAGCGCGGCCCCGCCTGCCACGCTCAGGCCGATCTTGATCACGGTGGTGATAATGCTCTGAGGCTCAGTCTTGATGCAGCCCACCGCTGTCCAGACGCCCTTGACTTCTGTAGAGTCAGAGCCGCCCATACAATCTAGGCATTTTTGATAAGCAGAGGATGGAGCTGAGGAGTTGGGATCGTTTTTGATCTGGTCACAAATCCGGAAGGGAATTTGAGTGGCATCGACTGGATCCGGAGCATCGCAAGCGCTGGCAGTGTCGGCGCCAACGCCGAAATTGACGGTACAGTTTTTAGTAGTGCCATCATTAGTTAAACGTGAAACAATTATTTTGTAACCAGAACTACCATTACACGAGGCAATCATGGTGGGTGTAAAAGAAAAATCACAACTGCCGAATTTACCACCATTACAAGCTTGGCTGACTGAACAATCAGAACTACCAGCCATACAAACCCCAGCGCCAGTGATAACATTATTATTTGGGTCTTGGACATAAGCGGTAATGTTTTTTAATGGCCCACCAGCGCAAGTATCAGCCAAAATTGGGTCAACAGTGAGGGTCATATCAATGGGCAGACCTTTAACAAATTTTTGGGTGGAAAAAGTTAAACCACAATTGGTATTTAATTTTTTCAAAGCTGCCGAACAACCATCAGCATCACTAGCTCCTTGCTGACTGCTGAGTTTGCCATAAGCACGCTGACAAAGCGGAGCGCCATCGCCACAGCTATTGCCGCCAGCATTGAGTTTAGTATCTAGGAAAATGTTATTAACATCAGTGCCTCCCCACTCAGAGTTTTTGATTTGTCCCACAAAACAATTACCTTGTGGTGTTAGCTCGGGATTACTCCAACCAAGTGGCCATCCAATTGTCATTTTAACCGAAGCTCCTCCGGCCAAACATTCATCAACGTAAGTCTTTTCAACCCCGCAAACCTTGACATCATAATAATATTGATTTTCTTGTTTAGAGCTGTAGTAAGCTATGGTGTTGGAGGAATTGGGAGTGAATTTTTTTCCGGCCACCGTGATATCGCATTGAGGCAGAGAGCTATCGGTGTTATCTGCTCTGACGAACTCTGGTCGTATTAAGCAAAAGCCGCCAAAAATCATCACCCAAATCCAGGGACGCATCAAAGAAGCTAATTTGCCCAAAAACTGCCCGCGCATGACAGGGTTATTATACCCAACAGGATGGTAATTAACTATCATAAAATGTTTAGGTAATTTCAATTTTGTCAAAAGGCAAACTTTTGATAAGTGCTTTGATTTGACCATCCTCTACCTGCTTGGAGTAGTAAATTTGGCTCATTTCCTGCTCTTTTTCAGTGGCAATCACCGACCAATTTGTTTGAATGTTGACTTTAGTGATGGGTAGGCGAATCTCCTTTTGCCTGACATACGAGACGATTTCATTCAAATTTAGTTGGTATTTTTCCAAAAGTAAGTAAATATCGTAAAAATCGCGGTAACGAGCTCGATCACTCATGGCGCGGATTTTTTCGGCACAGATTTCTTTGACATCCATGACGGCCGCCGTAAAATCCACTCCCCAGACGTTGTGATAAGCCAAGGTTTGAGGTGGGAGCAAGACGTTTTGCAAGAAATCGATTTCTACCTTGAGTGAGTTGGGCTGAATCAGTGGTCCGGCATATTGGAGTTTTTCGATTTTAATAGTGGCATTGGAAAGATAATCCTTCTTGATGCTCAAATAGTCGATGTTGTCAAAGATTTTACGCACCTCTTCGAGAGATAATGGCGTCTTGTTTGAAGAAAAATCCAAGTCTTCAGAAAAACGATATTGGTCGAGGTAGCAGTGATGCAAAGCCGTCCCGCCCTTGAAGACAAGGGTTTTACCAGTTGAGGAAGCGGCAATGATCTGCATTACCAGAGCCAGAAAATAATCTTTTTCAGCAATATGTAATGGATAACGCAAGCTTTTGCGATTGATGATTTCGAGTTGTTGTCGGGTGAGCATAGAGATTATTTGACTAACTGATATTTGTCAAAATACACGTCATAATAGAGTCGCCATTTAGCATTAAATTTAGCATCGTGAGTCAACATCCAATGAGTGCCTTTTAATCTTGCTGGGTTATGAAGGTCGCCAGAATTAATCTTTAAGAGATCAAATAGGAAACCGAATGTCTTAATAGTGGTCAAAGACATCTTGCTCAAATATTTAGTCATTTTTTGTAAATCTAGTGAGCCTTTATACAATAAGAGTTTTTCCACCACCAAATCAACGGTATATTTGCTTTTGTGAAACTGGATCATATCAATGAGAGCCTTTTCGGCCGTGGCCATACGCACCGTCTTATTATCAATACTCACCTCTTCCCAGCCAAAGAACCACTTATTCAGCACCTTTACAAAGCTATACTCGACTGACTGCAGCTGCGCCGTTTTATGCTGCACCTCTGAAATCGAAATAGTTTTGTTAGTAAGCTGGTCAAACATGCCATGATAAGCCAAAGCCGATTCAAAAGAGACATAGGAATTTTTAACCAAAAGATGAGCTACTACAGAGGGAGAGAGAGACAAAAATCCGCGACTGCTTAAGTCAGAGATGACATATAGACCTCGCTTTACCCGAATTAGCCAGCCATTGTGAGTGAGTCTGGTTATAACGTTTTTTGCCACTTTTTGATCCCACACATCTTTTCCTCGGGCATAGATCTGCTCCGATGTGACAATTTGGCCATACTTGACGATTAAGTCCTCAAGTAGAGAGCCTTGCTGGGCAGATAAGATTGTTTGTTTCATATAGCGTAAGTCACCGCTTACAATGACTATATACTTATATATTAAACAACTTTTTCAATATTTGTCAATGGCACTGTGGCATAATGGAAGAGTGAAGTTAGTCAAAAAGCAGATTAAAAATCAGTTGTCACGATGGTCGTCATTACTGTTGTGGTTATTAGTAATTTTTGGAGTTGGTTGGCGCCTCTTTGTTGTCGCTCAAATCCAGGCCATTACAGTGGATGAATTGGAGCAGCAAATCAATGATTTTGAACACCTCAAGCAGTTATCTGAGGCAGCCACTCAGCCTTTGGAGAAGGAGTTGGCGGGACTGGAGCAAAAAATCAAGTCCGCTCAGGCTGGCATTGCCGCCGCCAAACGCCAAGCTGAGGCAGTGGCGGTAAGCATTAAAAAGCGAGAAACAGATCTGGCGCTGCAGTATTCGATTTTTGCAGAGCGGATTGCGGCGTCATATCGGCGGGCCAGAACTTTTTCGCCCCTAACTTTGATTTTGGCCAGTCAAAATGCCGCTCAGCTCACCAAAGATCTGGCCTACCAAAGCGCCCTGCAGGCTCAGGATAATCAAATTATTCAATCAGTCAGTCAAGAGATTTCCAAGCTTCAACAAGATAAACAAAAACTAGAACAGGATCAAATTAGATTGGCAGCCCTCCAAAAACAGTTAGATGGTCAGGCAGTGTTTTTTCGCAAGGAAATTTCCGGCGCTAAGGCCTATCAGCAGGATTTATCCGGCAAAATCGCAGCCTTATCGGCTCAGCAACAAGCCATCATCAACGCTAGGTCTGGTACCAGCGTGACTTCGGTGGGTGAGGTGCCACTGGCCGATGATTTTAATGCTTCCATTGGTTATAAATCTCAAGCGCCAGGCAATTCTTTCGCGGTTTTTAGTTTCGGTGGCTACACTCATCGCAATGGCATGAGTCAGTATGGTGCTAAGGCGCGAGCCGAGAGCGGTCAATCAGTGGAGGAAATTCTCAAGGCCTATTATCCCAATGCCAACATCAAAAAAGATTATCCAGAAATGGGTGACATCTCGGTGCAGGGTTATGGCGGTATGTCTTTCGAAGATCGTTATCTTCAGGGCATTTATGAAATGCCGGGGTCTTGGCACATGAATGCTCTCAAGGCTCAGGCCATCGCAGCTAGAACTTTTGCTATTAAACATACTGGCAATGGCAGTAAAAGCATCTGTACCACTGAAGCCTGTCAGGTTTTTAAGAACAGCGAAAAGGGTGGGGATTGGAAAACTGCAGTGAATGAAACTCGGGGTTGGGTGTTGGTGGACGGTGGAGGAAACCCGGTGTCCACCCAGTACGCCTCCACTCACGGCGGGGTTGCCAGTGGCAGGGGGTGGGGTACTACTGATAAAACT
>DOZC01000026.1:4680-4980 GCA_003518205.1 Minisyncoccota bacterium
ATTTGCCAGTGGCAGTGGTTGGGATACTACTGATAAATCTAACAGCGGGGATTGGAGTACTCGGGCGTGGGAAAGTAAAGCCGGTAGTCCCTGGTTTTATAAATCTTGGTATCGAAGTGGCTATAGTTCCAGCGGAGCTAGTTGTGGTCGATCACATCCCTGGTTATCTCAAGAAGAAATGAGTGACATTATCAATGCCTGGCTGGTGCGTCAAAATCCCAATGGAGCTGACAACGATCGAATCAAACCAGTCACGATCAGCTCATGTGCGATCGGTGGTAGTAGTGGCAATCCTTACTC
>DOZC01000041.1 GCA_003518205.1 Minisyncoccota bacterium
GTAGGGATTTAGTTTATGCATAAGGAAACATTGGGATACTTAATACTTGAATTTATCTTCTTCAAACTCCTCTCTTCCAAACATCCGAGAATGAGGTCTGTTAAAAATAAGCTCCATCAAAGCTCTAAAACCTAAAATTCGTTTTTTTCTAGCTTCTCTGTCTTTACTACCACGACGTTTTTTATTGTCGCCAGTAGGCAGAGCCTTATTTATAGCCTCATCCATCTCTTCTCGAAAAACCATTTGCTCGGAGTTTTTTTTATCCATGTTTTTTTGAGGTTGTTGATTTTGAGTTGAGCTTATGATGCTGTTTTAATCAGCTTTTTCGCTAACTCAATTAATTTTTCTTTAGTATTTAATTCTGGTTGTTCCATCACCAGTTCAAACAACTCATTTAAGAGTTTACCCAAAATTGGACCAGGTTTCAACTCTAAAGCTGACATTAAGTCATGGCCATTCACTGCCAAATCAGTCACATCTAGGGGTTGATGAAGTTGCTCGATCATGCGGTGTTTGAATTCTTCTAGGCGCCAACTGGTTTTACGAGCCCCGCTACCTAGGCGATCGCCTTCACGTAGATCCAAAATATCATCGATGTTTTCCAAACCTACTTTGCGCATAAATCTGCGGATGGAAGCATCGGTATTTTCTGGTTGATAGTGAAACATGTGAAGCCGCACCAATAAAAAGAGTCGATCAATTTCTAGAGTTGAGAGTCGTAACCGTCTGCCAATTTTACTAACAATGCGAGATCCTACTATTTCGTGATTATAAAAAGTGATTTGACCATTAATTGTGGCTTGGGTAGCGGGTTTGCCCACATCATGCAACCAAGTGGCTAGCCTGACGATTGGATCGAAACTGGGACAAGCAGCCAGGGCATCCAAACTGTGAGTCCAGACGTCAGTGGTATGATGACCGCCTTGAAAAACGCCCTTACCGAGTAATGCTTCCGGCAAGAAAACTTTCAGCAAGCCGGTTTGATCTAACAACTCAACGGCATAATCAGGGCGCTGACTACTCAACATTTTTAAAAATTCATCCCGAATTCTTTCGAAACTCACATGACGCAGTAATTCAGCTTGATGACTGATGGCAGTTAGAGTTTCCGAATCAATTTCAAAATTTAGTTGCACACTTAAACGAATCGCCCGTAACATTCGCAGGGCATCTTCGGCAAATCTCTCCTGAGCCGAACCAACAGTACGCAACTTTCGGGCTGCCAAATCTGCTAGTCCATGATGGGGATCAATTAGCTCAAAATCTGCCTCAGTTAAAATCCAAGCAGAAGGAATCTGTTGAGGCTGGGCTAGATTCTGTGTTAACCACTCGGGTTTGAGTTTTAAAGCCACGGCGTTGACAGTAAAATCTCGCCTGGTCAAATCTTCGGTAATACTATTACCCCAAGTTACTGCTTCTGGTCGACGATGATCGGTATAGAGACCCTCACTGCGATAGGTAGTGATTTCAAAAGGGTGCGCTAAATCAAGCCCTGAGTCACCATTGCTTTCAAGCTGATTAGAGGCATCATCTAAAGCCACTTTTGGCTTGAGTGAGGTATGAAGTTTGGTGGCTTGAGCTAGATCGATTAGTCTATCAAGTCGAGTTGGCATCACATTAGTCAGCCGGGTTTGGAGATTTTGATCTGGTAATGACCAACCAGCCAGACTCAGCTGAGTTAGTAACTCGGCGTGAGTTAGACTTACGGTGCCAAATTGATTTTCATAATAACTTTCTGGAAACAAAGCCCGAAGTTGTTCTGGGGTGGCGTTGGTGGTGAGATCGTAGTCAGTAACTAGTGGAGTAGTGGTTGGGCTTAGGTCGCTTTGAGTCCAACTTTGAATTACCAAATCTCTGACAGCTCCTCCTACTAAATAAGCTTCAAAACCAGCTTGATTCAAAATTTGAGCCAATAAAACTGGTTCAAAAGGTAAAATTAATTTCATAAAAAACACTTAAACTAGTGTAACTCAATCTGGTAGCTTTGATAAGCGGATTTGAGTATGATAACAGCAAATGCAGTGGCGAATTTTATCAACTCAAGTACCTCAAACTCAGGCTGAACTGCAAAAAATTTTACTTCAAAATCGGGGTCTTAAAACCAAAGCGCAGCAAACTGAGTTTTTGCATCCACAGCCACCGGCTGAGTTAACTTTAAAATCAGTTGGGTTGTCAGCCGAGGCGGTCAAAAAAGCCGTTGATAGGCTCCAAAAAGCGATTCAAAACCAGGAAAAAGTCCTGATTTTTGGTGATTATGATGTCGATGGAATCACGGCCACTGCTATTGCTTGGGAAGGTTTGAAAGCTGCTGGTTTAGTGACTAGACCGTTTATTCCTCATCGCCTTAAACACGGTTATGGTTTGTCACTCAAAGCTCTAGATGAAATTTTGGCGGAGTTTCAACCTGATTTAATTTTGACAGTCGATAATGGCATCGTGGCTCATCCGGCGCTAGAGCGACTTCAGGAGTTAAAGATTCCAGTTATTGTGACCGATCATCATCAGCCTGATGAGGTTGATTTGCCCACAGTTGCCACGGTTCATAGTTCTCAGCTGTGTGGTGCTGGAGTGGCCTGGTTTTTGGTGCGCGAGTTATTGATAGCTACAACACAGGTTCAGGCCGATCAATGGTTGGATTTAGTGGCTCTAGCGACCGTAGCAGATCAAATGCCGCTGTTGGGGGCAAATCGAGATTTAGTAACGGCAGGTTTGGCAGAACTGCGTCTGACCCAAAGACCTGGAATCAAGGCCCTTTTGGGGGCAGCTAGTTTATCGGCTGATGCTTTAACTTCGGAAAATTTGAGCTTTGGATTAATTCCTCGCTTAAATGCCATGGGTCGGTTGAAGGATGGCGTGGAGAGTCTGCGCTTGTTGTGTACTCATTCAACTAGTCGAGCTACTGAATTGGCGCAAAGATTACAAACCACCAATGCTGCGCGACAAGATTTGACTCAAGATTTATTAAAGCAAGCCGAACTTCAGGCCCAAGAGCAATTGGATCAACGAATTTTAGTAGTTTATTCGACTGAATTTCATGAAGGCGTGATTGGTTTGTTGGCGGGCAAATTGATGGAGCAATATTCCAGACCTGTGGTGGCGATTCAAGTCAGTCAGAATTTGGCAAAAGCCTCAGTCAGATCAGTGCCGGGAGTGAATATTATTGAGTTATTACGAGAGTTGCGAGAGAGTTTTTGGGAGTTGGGCGGCCATGCTTTAGCAGCTGGTTTTGCCTGCGATCCGGCTCAAGTAACTCAAATTCAGCAGCAACTTTTTGATCTTGGGCAGCAAAAAATTTCAGCTGATCAACTCATTCCCACTTTCACAGCTGAATGTGAACTACCCACACACTGGCTGAGTTTAGATTTTTATGATTGGTTGCAGCAATTTGAGCCTTTTGGTCAGTCAAACTCGCGGCCAATTTTTCAGCTTAAAAATTTAAAGTTGATAAAATTTAGTCTGATGGGAAAACAGCAACAGCATTTGCGCCTGACGTTCGAGTTAACTGAAACTGGGAGAATTTTCGAAGCTGTGGCTTGGCAAAAAGGGAGTTTAACCACTTCGCTAGTGTTGGGTCAACAGCTTTCAGTTCTAGCCAATTTGACTCAAAATGTTTGGCGAGAGCGGAAATCACTGCAACTGCAAATTATTGATTGGAAGATTCAAGATACAAAAACCCCCACTGGTTAAGGTGGGGGTTTTGATCGCGGCGGCGGCTACGACTAGTGGAACGACCCAAAGAGCAGGTCGTTCCACCACACTTCAAACGACTCAATTAATTGAGCCGCTTGAGTGTTTCCAAGGGAGGCCGCCAGCACGATAAACATGCCGACGACCACCAGGATAATCAGTAGCACCATGAGTACTACTGCCAGGAACTCGACAAGTCCCTGGCCTTTTTCCTTCGGGGCGGATAACATGGTTTTTTCTCCTTTTTTTAAAACTCTGCCCGTGGGGGCAGGCCCCAAGCGCACAACACCTCTCCGTGATGTTGTGTTTCCGTAATCTCGCTCTCTCTTTGGGCTAGGGAGAGCGGTGGGGGAAATAGTCGTAGCCGCCGGGCGAGTGACCATGATCTTTGAGCTCAATCTCAAGAATCACTCAGCCGGCAGCTACCACTTGATGTTGGTTAGTCGTAGTCGCAGTTTTTCAAAGAGCTTGATAATCAAAAAATCAATTTGCAGTAAATTTGGTTTTTGACCATCGATCACTCTAGATCGATCCGCTTTTTTTGAACCAGACCTCAGCTCGGGGCCAAAGCCAAATTCAATCAAAACGGCCTATAATATAGCAGATACACATCAAATACGCAAAAAACCGCCCCTTTCGAG
>DOZC01000083.1:0-4324 GCA_003518205.1 Minisyncoccota bacterium
ACACAAAACTATTGACACACTCTTATCTGATGATGAGTTTTTAGCACAGAAGACTTCCATTCTTGCTGAAAAAACTACACTTGAAGAGCGACTGCAAAATCAGGGACAGCGAGTGAATGGTTGGCTTGAACAGGTTGAAGAACACTTCAACTTCGCCCTGCACGCCCGTCACCGCTTTGAAGTTGGCACGCCCGAAGAAAAAAGAGAGATGGTGGTCACAGTAGGATCGAACCTGACACTACTTGGCAGAACCCTCGGTATAGATTTAGAAAATGAGTATGCTTTTCTGGAATATGTGAAGGAAATTGAACCTTCCGTTTCAGAAGGGTTAGAACATGAAAAAAGCATTGATATATCGGTTGATTTAGAGTCCTTGTGGTCTCAAAATCCATTGATGCTCCCCCGCCTGGATTCGAACCAGGAACCTTCTCCTTAACAGGGAGCCGCTCTGCCGTTGAGCTACGGGGGATTGAGATAGCGAGGGAGATTATAGCCTAGGGCCGGGGTTGGAGGCAAGCGAGATTTGTCATAATAAGCCAAGAGAGACAGTGGTAAACGTTAACAATTTGATCGTTTTAAAAAACTTATATTTTTGCTACTAAGCCAAATTTTTTTGTTTCAGGCTTTGTCAGATACTAAAATTGTTGTGATGAGTCAGCGCCTTCACCCCCGCTCAAATAAATTTGATCCTGAATTTTAAAGGCTTTTAGCAATACAGTTTCGGCATCGATCACTTCTTCACCCAACCATCTTAACCACCCAGCATCTGGTAATTTTTTTGTGTATTGGTAATAAATAAAAGCCTCTTCCAACACAAAACCAGATTTTTTTGAGTTAATATTTTGCCAAGTTTGATAATCCTGCGCTGAGAGTAATTTGGGCGCTAAATCATGAAATAAATCTAGTGCTAAATGACGTAATGCCCGCTCCGACCGTTCTTTACCTGGAAATTTTGACCGAGACAAATCTTCCATCACTCTAAAAAGTCCTGGAGTTTTTTACGCCGGCTGGGGTGCTTAAGCTTGCGCAAAGCTTTGGCTTCGATTTGGCGAATTCGCTCTCTGGTAACACCGAATTTGCGACCCACTTCTTCTAGAGTCATGCTTTTGTTGCCAGCTAGGCCGAATCGCATTCGCAGTACTTTAGCTTCACGGTCAGACAAAGCCCCCAAAACTTCTTCAATGTTTTCGCGCAACATTTGTTTGCTAGTGGAATCATAAGGGGAAACTTGTTTATCATCGGCAATGAAATCGCCCAAGATACTGTCATCCTCACCATCACCCACTGGAGTTTCCAGAGAAGTGGTGTTTTGAGAAATTTTCAGAATTTCGCGAACTTTTTCTGGCTCCATGAACATTTTTTTACCGATTTCTTCCGGAGTTGGTTCTCGACCAAGGTCTTGCATTAACCGACGCGAAGTCCGCATCAATTTGTTAATGGTTTCCACCATGTGGACAGGAATTCTGATGGTGCGAGCTTGATCTGCAATTGAGCGGGTAATGGCTTGACGAATCCACCAGGTGGCATAGGTCGAAAATTTGAAGCCTTTGGTCCAATCGTATTTTTCGACTGCTCTAATCAAGCCTTTGTTGCCTTCTTGAATTAAATCCAAGAAAGTCATGCCACGACCAATGTATTTTTTGGCAATCGAAACTACCAGTCGCAAATTAGCATCAATAAGTTTTTGTTTAGCCTCAGGACTACCAGCTTCGACTTCTTGAGCCAAGCGAATTTCTTGCTCTCGATCCAAGAGAGGAATTCGACCGATTTCTTTAAGATACATTCTGACCGGATCAGATACGCCCAAATTACCCAAACTTGCCAAAACGTCAAGTTCTTGTTGAAGGTTATCTTCTAGATCTTCAGTTTTTTCTTCGGAAACTGATTCAAAAATATCCACCTCAGCCTGCATTAGCCGGTCATAAAATTCGTCGAGTTTATCCACAAATTCTTCGGGTTCGCCGAAAGCTTCCAAAATGTCGTCTTGGGTAATAAAACCTTGTTTGGTGGCAAGTTTAAAGAGTTGTTCGATGGCTTCTGTAACTACTGCCAAAGTTTTTTTAGACATGATTCCTTTCACCACCCCCCCGTGACCAGTCGCATTTCAGATATCTGACATCAGATATCGGATATCTGATTAAATGCCGCGGTAGAGCCAGTTACGGATTTAAAGTAGGCGTCATTATATATCAGATTATGTAGTAATAATGGGCCAATCAAGCGTTGGTGTTAAAAATTCTGGTTCGGTTTCACCAACTATCACCATATATTCAAACATGGCGGCTTTGGCTCCATCTTGGGTTTTAAGAGTCCAACCATCGCTCATTTGTCTCAATCCTGGTTTGCCTGCCAAAAGTTGGGCTTCCACACAAATCACCATGCCTTTTTTGAGCAAAGTCCCGGTGTGGGGCTCGCCAAAAGCTGGCACCGAGGGTTCTTCGTGCAAGGTGCGACCAATGCCATGACCAATGTATTCTCGCACCACCGAAAAACCGGCTTGGTGGGCAATTTTTTCCAAAATATGACCTAAATCTCCGGTTCGATTTCCCGCTACAGCCAGATGCGCTGCCGCTTGAGTGGCACTTTGGGCGGTTTTGACTAGTTTTTCATCATTTTGAGAAAGAAACTCACCCACCACCACTGTACAACAGTGATCGGTATTTAAACCTTGATACTCCAAGCCAAAATCAATTTTAACTATATCACCGGTTTTCAAAGTCTCTTTCGAAGGGATCCCATGCAGCACCGTGTCATTGATTGAGATACAAGTGGCGTGTTTATATAAGTTACGCGGCTCACCCACTCCCACAAAATTGGGTTTGGCAGCATATTTGCGACAAAGCTCAAATGCTAATTGATCGATAGCCACTGATGTCACCCCCGGCTTCACTGCCAGGCGGAGCGCCTCCAATACCAAAGTGGCTCTTCGCGCAGCCTCACGATATTTTTGGCGTTGCTGGTCATCGACAATAATCATACTTTAATTTCTGCTACCAAAATTTCTATTAAATCTGCATACGAATTGGGAGACAAATCATAGTTAGCTAAGTCAACTGCATTATCAACTACCAAAGTACTACTTTTACCAAGGTCTTCCGCTGCAACTTCCAATCCAAAATGTCTAACAATATCTCTGGCAATAGAAAACTGGCTCACCGGGGTATTAATAAAGAGATTTACAGTTTTATTCCAAATATTTTTCTCAATGGTTTGTGAAATCACTTGCGAAATATGGCCAATATAAGTAGGTTGGAACAGCCAAGAGCTGTCAACTTTTTGGGGTAATTTCTCTCGAATAGTCGAAACTATTTTTATAAATGGTTTGTCACCATTCAGATTTGGACTCATGCCATACACCACGCTTGGTCTGATGATTAAATATTCAGAGCAATTTTTTTTAATATATTCTTCTGAATCGTGTTTGCATCGGCCATACATGGTGTCTAAAAACTTTGCCGCTTGTGATGAAATAAAAATAAATTTATAATGATATTGTTTTGATAAGTCAACCAAAATTTTGGTAGCTTCCCAATTTATTTTAGCAAAGCGCGTCTCATTATTAACTGAGTCTTTTCTGCTAGCATAGTTAGCTGCATGTATTATAATATCTGGTTTTTGTTGCACCACAATCTCAGTAATAGCTTTTTGATCCGTTATATCCAAAGATAAAAAGTCAGCATTTTTTGGATGCTGAAAATACGTACCCAACATTGAGTGCTGTTTACTCAAGTCAGCAAATAATCTACCCCCCACATATGAACTGGCACCGATGAGGAGTATTTTCATGTTGACATTGTAACACCGCCAAATATTCAAAGCTCCAACCCTATACCTGAAACCTGCCATCGGCATAAATAACTTTTTGAGTCCCATCCGCCAGAGTAGCTGTAACGGTTCTGTCAGTGGTGGTCACGATATCTGTGTGCTCAGCCGCATCGTTATAGCCCATTTTTTTCCAACCTGCCTTGGTTACTTGAGTCGGATCGCCCACATAACAATCCTGATATGACATGCCAATGGCCACATGGCTATTACCGAATGGGCCACCAACATTTTCGTCAAACAAAGTTTCCGCCATGGGGTGAGTTATTCGCGAAAATCTTTTATCAGTCAAAGAATACTCGCCCAATTTGTCGGCGTTGCGACTTTTGAGCATGCTATCCAGCAGGGCTTGGCCTTTTTTAGCTCTAGCAGCCACCACCAAACCCTTTTTGAACTCTAGCTCCACTCCTTCCACCACATTACCATAGCGATAGAGCGGCTGATTAAATTTAATCCAACCCTCAGTGCCACGCCAATCTGGTGAAGTAAAAATCTCAAAACT
>DOZC01000083.1:4445-4802 GCA_003518205.1 Minisyncoccota bacterium
AAAATCTCAAAACTAGGAATATTCCGACCACTGCCGCCGTTCCAACTTCGCTCTGAGCCAATTTTGACTTTTAAATCTAAATCAGCACCAACTGCATGTACCCATTGAATTTTCATTTGATTTAAAGCCTGACGAATGTGTTCTTGCTCGACTGAAATTTTGCGCCAATGTGCCACCGGATCAGCTTCATCCAGAAAACAAGCTTTAATAATCTGTTGCCAATATGCTTCTAAACTCAATCCCACTTCAGCAGCTTTAGCCTCGACTCCCCACAAAGCAATTGTCCAAGTAAATTTGCCGGCATTTTCTTTGGCATTCAACCAATCTCGATACTGTTTTTTGGAATCGCGAGCGGTA
>DOZC01000042.1 GCA_003518205.1 Minisyncoccota bacterium
AAACATTTCATTACCACCTCGATTATTAATCTAATGTATAAACTTTATGATCCGCAAAGAACCGGTATTATTGGTCCACGGTTTGAGCATGCCGTTCGAAATGCCATGTTAACCGTAATGAGCGAAAAAGGGTCAACTTTTGTTGAAGTAGTCCGAGTTTTGACCGATCCAAAATATGTCCAGGAACTGCTGCCAAAAGTTCAAGATCCAATCGTCAGGCGTTATTGGACCGATCAAATAGCCCAAACATCAGACTTTCACAAATCAGAAGTTTTGGATTATATCGTTTCCAAGTTTGGCCGTTTTATCACCAATAAAACCATGAGAAATATTATTGGGCAGTCTGATTCAGCCTTTGATTTTAGACGGGTCATGGACGAAGGAAAAATTCTTCTGATCAATTTATCAAAAGGAAAGTTGGGAGACAAAAATTCGAGCTTTTTAGGATTGGTTTTGATCCCAAAAATTCTAATTGCCGCTATGAGCCGTCAGGAAATTCCTGAGGAAAAACGCCGTGATTTTTTTCTTTATGTCGATGAGTTCCAGAATTTTGCAACACCTGACTTTGCGACAATTTTGTCGGAGGCACGGAAGTACCACCTCAATTTGACAGTTGCCAACCAGTTTATTGGTCAGATTGACGAGGATGTCAAAAATGCTGTTTTTGGTAACGTCGGCACCATGGTGTCGTTTCGAGTTGGGGTCACTGATGCTAACTTTTTACAACACGAGTTTGCTCCCACCTTTAACGAAAATGATCTAGCCAACATCGAAAAATATCACGTTTATATCAAAACTATTGTCAACAACGAGCCAGTGCCGCCTTTTTCGATGTCTCTGGAAAAAGACATGGATGGCGTCAAAGCCAGAATGAACCCCAAGCTTGCTGAGATGATCAAACAACTTTCCCGACTTAAGTACGGCAAAGACAAAACTCTGGTAGAACAAGAAATTGTCAGCCGGTCGAATTTATAAATTCAACAGTAATTTAAGCTTTTGCTATTTCTTTGTTAACTATTACTTCTAGTGGCACCTCTGAAACTTTTTTGTACTTTTGATTACCAGGTTCTTTAATACTTACTATAAAGTTATAAATACCACTTTCTTCTATTATCAACCCATTAATAATCATTCGAGCTCTCAGTCGCTTCATGTCTTTTGGCATTTCAAGTACTTGTTCAAAGGATTTTTCACTCAAGCCTTTAGGGTTTGTTATTTCAACTTTAACATCGCCCTTAAAATGAAAAGGGGATTGCCTAGAATCCTTAACCCAGAAGCTTATAAGTTCGTATTCAATAGGTAAGTTAATTTTTTTATTATCCTTATTCTCATTGTTATCAGGGTTTTCTTTAATTTTAGCGTCAACACTTAACTGTTCGAAAACATCAAAAATACTAATATTATTGGTGTCCCTATCTATAACGCTTTTTCTACAAAGTACTGACCAAATGTGATTTATCATAGTTTTTAGTTAAGGTATTGATATTTATTAGGACTAGCTTCTCCAAAACTTGATGTTGCTTTGAATGAAAGAAAGTTTTCTCGTACAGCTTCGTCTGTAAGAAAGACTTCATTTCCAGAAATAGTTGCTGATACATTTTTTGAAGAGGAATCCAGCATAAATCCGAATCTCACAAATAAGTGCGTCTTTAAGGCTTTAGCAATCTTATCTAAGAAAGAAAGGCTGGGAAGATAACTTCCGCTTTCTGCCCTTGCAATGCCTGATTGTTTAGTATCAATCATCTCTGCTAAGCGTTTTTGAGTAATTCCTTTTATGCTTCTTGCTTCCAAAATCATTTGACCAATCTCGAATGCTAAATCATAAGAATTGTATTCTTTCCTAAATTCAGAATTACTTTTTAATAGTTTTTGTTTATGTTGTTGTAGATTCATATATTTATGCCAAATTTAATGCTAAATATTTATCCAAATCAGACATTCTTTTAAGTGCTGTGGCAATTTCTCTTGGGGGAGTCTGATTGCTTTTCTTGATAAATCCATGTAGTAACCAACAAACAGACCCTCGAATTGCGCATAAAAGCCTGCATGACTTAATTTTAACTTCGTGCATATTGTAACCTCGTAGTTTTTTCATATTAGCGAACCCAGTCCCTAGTGATTCAACCAGCTCTAAGTCCCTAACTATTTTCTTCTGAGTTTTAGGATCTTGAGCCTCGATGAATTCACTGACATAGTTATGAGTTCCAGATGATGTCCAATAATCTACGATCATAATTTTTGCTTACTTGAAACATAACGATATTGTTATATATTAGATGAAGTTCCCCCTAATGTCAATACGGCCGAAGGCAACTATCTTTTATGTGAGGACGATTTTTGGAAATTAAATTATCCCCATTTTAAACTACTTTGTGGCAACTGTTAAAAATCAGAATATTACCAGTTTTTTGTGCTTAAAAAAGGTTGTTCTAACAATCAAAGCTGAATAGGTCACGATACATTTGAGATGCAATTTGAGCTGTTCCTTCAGCTTCTAGTGTTTTGAGAAGTGTTGTTATGGTAAATCTGGTTTTCCTTTCGATCTCTGTATGCATGTTTCCTCTGTGAGCTTTACTCTCAACTGAGTCGCCTTCCCAGTGACCAAAAACCTGTCTGTTCACTGAAACGTAGAACCACGGGGCGTGCCCCGTGGGGTGTTTTTTACTTTCTCCAAAATTTAACCAAATGGCAATATTTTCCCGCTTCAAAGCACTTAATTTATTGTGTGTGTTTCCCATCCGCATATCCTACCTCAAGCTTTGAGGTGCGTGGATTCCATTGCGAACTTAGGGTTTTATTTAAAATTGATCCGATTTGATATAATGTGGGTCTATGGAAAAACCTCGCAAATCTTCTTCGCCATCAGACTCTCAGGATAGCTCGCGTAATCCAGAAATTTTCCCAGCAATTACTTCTGAACTTAAATCAGAGTGGCAGCCGGAAAATATTTTGACTCTGATTCAAGAACTTCAAAAATTGCGAGAGTTGTTAAAAAATCGCAACGGCAGCGCCAATATTGCTTGGGGCGAAGTGGCGGCGGGGTTGATGACTCTAGTTGTGACGGCTGAACTTTTATACAACCGAATAATTGTTGAATATACGGCTGGCCTGTTTGGATTTGCTGGGGCGGGACTTTTTCTGAATGGTATCAATGAGTTGATCGAGTTATACCATTCTGGTAATCATCGAGATTTGATAAGCCGAGCCCTAACTTTAGAGACTGACTTAACCGAGCTCAACGCCCAAGCGTCTCAAAACGAATTCCTTGCTCCCCAAGAATTGACCACATATCAAATTGGTTTTGGTGAGAGCGAGGCGGCTAAAACAATTCTGGCCAATGATCAACCAGCTTTAATAGTCTTACGCCAACAACTGGTAACGGCGGAGATAAAATTAAAGCAAGTTTTAACTACTGACATTCAGCTTTCATCAGCCGAAAAGTGGTCGGTTTTAACTGATGTTGATCAAGCCCTGACTCAAACAGAACAAGCTTTTGATAAATTCACTGATGCTAGCGCCTATTTGGCCCTGGTGCGAAAAAAACTCAGTCAGGCTGGTACTACTGACTTTGAAGCTTTTAATTGGGTTTGGGTTGAGTGTGTGACTGAGTTGAGTTTAAAACTAAGTGCTCGAGAACATCAATTTACTCAGCCCCAATTTAAGGCTTTCGTCACTCGGCTAATGGCCATGGCTGGTCAACCTAGTCGTGATCGCCAGTTTAGATTTTTGAATATTTTAGCTCTGGAGCAGGAAATTACTGCTGCGGCAGAACATCCTGAAAATCAGTTTTCAAAAATAACTTGATTTTTTGGCGATCTTATTGCGTTACAATAACCCCATGTCTTTGATCTTGGTGAAACTAGGTGGTTCAGTGATTACTGATAAAGAGCAACCCAACACTCTGCGACCTGAGGTTTTAAAAAATTTAATGAGCCAAATAGCTAGAGCTCGCCAAACTTGGTCGGCGGCGGCCAGCGATCATCAGCTAGTGCTAGCTCATGGCCAGGGGAGTTTTGCCCATTTTCCAGCCAAAAAATATGAAATTACCGCCGGCCTACACCGACCAGACAGTGTCTATGGCTTGGCTGAGGTGTTGGACGCGGTTCACACGCTGAATCAGCTGGTGGTGCACGAAAGCGTGCAACAACAACTCCCAGCCGTATCCTGGTTAGCTTCTCAGGCTATCATAGCGCGAGGGCGAGAGTTTGATCAAAGTTGGCTGACTGTTTTGCGGGGTTACCTGGAACGGGGTTTGATCCCAGTCACCACCGGCGATATGGTATTGGATGAAGCTCAGGGTTGCGCAGTTTGGTCGGGTGAAAAAGTTCTGAATTATCTTGCGCAGGTTTTGGCCAAACCAGATTCATCTGACGGCGGTGTCAATATTGCCGGCAAGCCTCAATCAACCCCGATTGCTAAATTTCAAACCGAACGCGTGATTCAAGTTGGAGAAGTGGCGGGGGTTTTAGACACGACTGGAGCTGTCATTCCCAGTATTACGCCCGAAAGTTGGTTCAAACATCAGTCAGCAGTGACTCAAACCACTAGGGGTGTGGATGTGACTGGCGGCATGTTGCAGAAAGTGGAAGAATCACTCGAGCTTTTAAAAACCACTGGAATTGAAACTTGGATTATGGGAGGGCTTGAACCAAACAATCTATTCAATGCTCTTGTTGGTAATAAATGGGTGGGAACTAAAGTCACAAAATAAAACTTACAAAATTAACTGATGACTCAAAAAACCGCCATTTTTTCTCTCGCTCCAATTTCCAATTTTGTTTTTTCAAATGACCCCATAACCTACACAGCTCCAAGCTGGGCTGATTTACATCAACTGGCATTTATTTTGGCCAGTCAAATTCAAGCTAAAAATCTCCAATTTGATCGACTCATAACTTTAGCCAAAGGAGGTTGGCCGATGGCCTGTGCGCTAACAGATTTATTACAACTCAAATCTGTGGCCAGTGTGGGAGTAAAATTTTATGCCGGTGTAAACCAAAAACTTTCTCAGCCAGAAATGTATCAACCCCTGCCAATTTCTATTGCTGGTGAGAGAGTTTTGTTGTTTGATGATGTGGCAGATTCCGGTGGTTCTTTGGAGTTTGTGACGAATTATTTGCGAACTGAAGGAGCAGCCCAGATTACCACAGCCACTTTGCTTACCAAACCTCACTCAAAAATTCAGCCAGATTTTACAGCTGCTGTTACCAGTGCTTGGATTGTGTTTCCCTGGGAGGTGGTAGAGACAGTCACTACTTTAACTGATCAATGGCGTCGCAAAGGAGTTGCTTCAGCTGAAATTCGTCGGCGATTTTTGCAACTCAAATTACCCATTGATTGGGTGACCTCATTGGGTTAAGGCTGGAAATCTCAGCTCGTAAGCTTTGACAGTTTCTTTGCAATAAAGATATTTAGTGTATTCCAGAGTGCGTTGAGCCAACGGCTCATTAGTGGGACTAACTTGGGTTGAAGTTGGGCTGGGGCCAGATTGGCTAGTAGCGCCAGCAGTGTCGGAGCTGGCCAGAGCGGAGCCGGCTGCGCCAGTTGGCTCGATGGACGAAGAAATGATCTGAGTGGCCACAAAATCATCAACAACTTGAGCTATATTGCCACTTCGTTGCCACAGTGTTTCCAAAGCTTGACCGGCTTGTTGAACTGGTTGAGAGAAATTACTGGGTAATTGAAATTTGGTGACTGACAAGTTTGGTTCTTGCCACCAACCCAGAATTTGCCACTTAGCTGGTCCGGCCAAAAGGTTTTGCCAGGTGATAGCATTCAATGGTGGCCAGCCAAAGGGATTAAAAGGCAAAAATCCTCTGGCCGCTACTTCATTGGTGCAGATAATAATTATTAAACCGCAGCCAATGGCTATCAGCAACGATTTAAAAAACTGGCCAACTTTGACCCGAGACTTCATAACTCCATTGTACTCGGAGTTCAGTTAAAGAGAAAACGCGCGATGTGGGAGGTTATTCATATCTTAAGGCTTCAATAGGCGAAAGTTTGGCCGCGCGGCTGGCCGGAGCAGCCCCAAAAACCAATCCGACAACCACTGACACCCCGAAAGACAACATTACGGCATCGAGGGTGATTTTGGCCGGAAAAACTGCCTGAATTGCCACCGTACCCAACCAAGCTAGTCCTAAACCTATGAGTCCGCCCAAAACTGACAACAGTGCGGCTTCGATTAAAAACTGAATCAAAATTTGATTGGGAGTGGCCCCCAGAGCTTTACGAAGTCCAATTTCGCGAGTGCGCTCGGTGACTGATACCAACATGATGTTCATAATGCCAATGCCACCCACCAACAGAGAAATGGCGGCAATCCCGCCCAATCCGAGCGTCAACATGCTCAAAATATCATTGATGGTGCTCAAGATTTCAGATTGATCAAAAACGCTAAACTCATCCTCTTCGAGATATTTTAAAAGTTCTTTTTCGATAGCGGCAATGGTGGCTGGAATGCTATCTTTGGATTTGGCTTTGACATAAATCGATAAAACCGCTTGCGTATCGTAAACCTGACTCATGGTGCGATAAGGAATGTATACGTATTCGTCAAAAGAAGGGCCACCAAAACTGCCACCGACAGACTTGGCAGAACCAACCACAGTAAAAAGCAAATTTCCCAGTTTGATTTTTTTGCCGATTGGATCAGCTGTCCCAAACAATTCCTCAGTCACTTTTGAACCCAACACTGCAACTCGCTCCGCACCCTGTTCATCAGCTTTGGTAAAAAAAACTCCTCTCGTCAATTCAGTTGAAAAAATCTTGGGATAATCTTCATTAGTTCCGAGCAGTGAAACGGTTTTGGTTTTAGTTTGAAAACTAGCTTCATCTTGAATGCTGTTGGCATAGGCTACATAACTCACATACTCGCGGAGTCTTTTAAGATCGAGAGCGTAGCTGAGTTTGAGCTTGTTGTTGGCAATGCTGCTGGCGCGTGCCTCTGGATCTCCAAAACTCCCGCCGCCAGAGCTACCTTCAGAACTAGAGGATTTGCGACTGAAAACCTGACCGGGTGCGATAATGATATTGTTAGAACCCAGGCTCTCAAATTGATCAGTAATGTAGGCTTGCAAACCATTACCAATGGCAGTTAGCATCACCACGCTCGCCACGCCAATAATTACTCCCAGCATCGTCAAAATTGATCGACCTTTGTTGATGTAAATGGCTTTGAGAGCAACTAGAAAAGTGTTTTTGATGACCATAGATTTTTATGTCAAGCTATTTCTGCTTTGGGGGAAATCTCCGGTTTTTAATTGGCTTATCAGAAAAAATTACCCCATCTTTGATAAAAACCTCTCGTTTGGCAATTTCAGCGGCTTCTTGGCTGTGAGTTACCATGATAATGGTTCGACCTTCATCGTTGAGTTCTGTCAAAATTCGCTCCACATCCCGACCACTCTTTGAATCCAAGTTGCCGGTCGGTTCATCGGCAAAAATCACACTGGGATTGTTGATCAAAGCCCTGGCAATGGCCACTCGCTGCTGCTGACCGCCGGAAAGTTCTGCCGGGGTATTTTTCAATCGATCTCCCAGACCAAATCGCTCCAGCATAGCCTTCGAGCGCTCTAAGCGTTCGGCTTCAGAAACTCCTGGAGTGTAAACCAGTGGCAAAGCCACTTGCTCCAAGGCAGAAGTTTTAGCTAACAGGTTAAATTGTTGGAAAACAAAACCGATTTCTCGATTACGCAAACCAGCGCGTTCAATTTCGTTATATTCAGTCACATTTTTGCCATTGAGCAGAATTTCTCCGCCAGTGGGGGTGGCTAAAATACTGGCGACTTGTAAAAAGGTTGATTTACCAGAACCAGACGGTCCCATGACTGCCACAAACTCGCCCTGGTGAATTGTGAGCGATAATTCGTTTAAAGCCCGAATGGTTTGGTCGCCGATCTGATAGATTTTGGAGACTTTTTTAAGCTCCAGAATTGGCACTAAGGCCGGTCCGGAAAACAAAGCCGATCCGGGAAGCGGTTTAATGTGAGAGGCAACAGCTTTTGACATAGTTAGTTGGGCAACAAGATCTCATCAGTTACTGTCAAACCACTGATGATTTCCACCGATTCTTCGGTTTGCAGTCCAACCTGAATTTCTCGTTCTTGGTAGGTGTTTTGACCAGTTTTAACATCGACATAAAACTTACTTCCTCGTTCTTTGGTGGCAGCCAAGGGTACGCTTAAAACGTTTGGCCTGGTGGCAAGTTGAATTTGAGCATCCCCATTCATACCCAGACGATATCGACTCAAACCATCCTCAGCTGGAATACTAGCTTCGACCACAAAAGCCGTGCCACTAGAAGTTTGAATGGCGACTAGACCAATTTTAGTGACATATGTTTCGATCGGAGCATTGGGAAAAGCATCTAAAGTAAGGTTGACTTTTTGTCCCAACTTTACGGCAGCAATATCAGCCTCATCTACTTCGGCTCGAAAGATTAAAGTACTGGGATTGACCACTACAAAAGCATCAGTGGCCGAAAGCACAACGCCTGTTAAAGAAGTGGGAGCGCTGACTAAAACTCCAGTGATGGGCGAACTCATGATTACGTTGGAAATGGCAATGCTCGAAAGCTCGACGTCAGCCACGGTGTTAGTGAGAGTCAATTGATCAGTGTTAACAGTGCGCTCTTCGGATTTGGGAATAGCGCGGTCTTTAGTATCATCCAAAGTTTGATCCCAGCTATTCCGTTCAATACTGTAGAGATTGAGGTTTTTTTCGAGTCGTTTTTTTAGATCTCGAGCGTCAATAGTTGCCAAAGTTTGCCATTTTTTAACATCATCTCCCTCTTTGGCACCTAAATAAACTACTTTGCCGCCAGCAATAAATCGTAGTGAAGCCTTTTCTTTGGCATCTACTACACCCGAGGCCTCAATTGTTTGAGTCAAAGTTTGTGTGGTCGGATGTGCAAAGGTAAGTTTGGGTTTTTTGGCTTGCTGTTGGTGATACCAACCCCAACCTCCCAGCGCGATGATGACAATGACTAGAAGCCACCATTTTTTCTGGTTCAAAAAATTTAAACTGGAAGTTATCAGAGGAATTTTTGGCATAATAAGTTGATGATAAGCGATAAAAACGCGGCTTAAGGTCACCGCGGTGATTTTATTGTATGCTGATTTCGCTTTCTTGAGGAGCGGGAGTTGCAATTAACCAGTCAAAAAATCAATCTAATAAAAAATGTTTTCTGTGGTGGTGTTTTTAGGCTTTAAATCCAGAATTTTGACTTGAAGCTGATGAATAACTTAGCTGTTTTGGCCGTTTTCTCAATAACATCTCTCCGGCTGTCACTGACAAACTGAGGGCTAGAGCTGTCATAGAAAAATCTCCTAAAAATTCATGATTGTTTGAAAAAGATTCAACTAAAGCGGCGCTGGCCAGCATTAAAGCCAAGCTGCCTTTGAAGCCATGATGAATTATTTGTTTCCCTAAAGAACTTTCAGTTAAAAACAAACCTAAATGCTTGGCAATTACGGCCGCAATACTAGCTGCTGCCGTAAACCCAAAATTACCAATATGTTTTACTAATGGCCACATTATTCCCAGCAATTCTTTTACTTGTTCTCTTCGTTGGGGATCTGAAACTCCCTGATGTGAGTGAATATAAAAATCAAGAAATGTGCCAGTGGCAATCAGAGTCACTAAAAGAATTTCCAACCCCAAAATTGTATCAATTTGAAAAAATTCAGCTTTATTGAGAAACTCAGAATTATTTTTCTCCAACTCTTTGGTTTCAGGCAAAAACTGTTCCATTAAAATTTATTATAACTCCCTCATAGTTAGTTGTTGAGGTAATCACTTCAACTAATGCTATAGATGCCCAGGCAGGCACAAAAACACCCCTCAAGGCAAGTTCCGCGGGTTTTTCACTTCAGTGAAAAGACCTAGTCTGATATCCGTTATCTAGCATCTGATTTCTGAAATGTGAGCCCACGCCTCACAGATCCGAACCAGATTATAGCTAATCTGGTTGACCTGTTTAATACCTTTTGGTCTAATCTGGGGCAACTTGAGTTAAACCGCTCCAGACAGGGAGTCAAATACAGTTTTGTGATATAGTATATTTTAATGAAAGTTTATTTCTCAGCGGCGATGACTAGGTATAGAAAGATGTTGCCGATGTACATGTCGCTGGCTCAAATCATCGAGGGTTTGGGACATAAAATCACCTCCGAACACGTTATTGACCCCAAAACCACTGAGGGTGATTGGATTAGTACTTATAAACCTGATGAGCTTTGGCAAAGAGAGGCTGGCAGGCTTAAAGATTCTGATGTTCTCATTTCGGAGGTTACAACTCCGTCATTTGGAGTGGCTTTTATGATGGATGAGGCTATTAAGCTGAATAAACCACAGCTTTCCTTATACTATGCCTTGCCTTTTCAGGAGGACTCACTGCCACTCATGCTTAAAGGAAAACCTGGGGTTAACTTTCAGATTTACACTGAAGAAGATGCCAAAGTTGTTTTGACGAATTTTTTTACCACCCTCAAGCTTTAAAAAGGCTTTAATTTTTTTACTCTTTAGAACCAGTGCTAGTATAATGCGCACTTATGATTGAGTTTGAAAATGAAGTTGGAAGAGAAATGGCACGTAGAATAGATTCAGCTGTTTTGCCTGTTCTGCCTGACATCGATCTGGTGAAAAGTTTTAAAGAGGCTATTCGTCTTGATATCTCTGAGAGCTCAACCAGTGAATCAACCTTACTTAGCTTTTATTACCCGTTATTAGCAGTAGCCTATCGTTTGAGCAAAGTGACTTTAGATAGACTAATGGCGTTTCCTGTTTTGGATGAACAAAGCGATCAGCTTCAAAGTTGGTTTTTTAGCTACCTTCAGCAAATCTCTCAACTGTTGGAGTTAGCCATTGCCAGGTTAAATGAAAGTTTGGACGAAAACTATGACCAGCAATTAGTGGCATATTTGGACCAGTATACAAACTCTCCCTTTCAATGGAATAGTATTACCGCAACTTGGATGGCTCAATGGTTAGCGCTAGTCTTGGATAAAGCTAATCATCAAGGTAAACCGCCTTATTATGTCTATGTTAATGAAAAATCTGGCGTAAAATTCCCACAATTATTACCCAGAGTTTTTGAGGGTGGAGGTTGGTTGAGTGGATTTGGAGGAAGGCTGTTGGTGCTACCGGGAATTCAAAACCTAAGCGGCAGTCAGAAAGCGGAAATCTGGAATAAGCTTTTGACAGCAGAGAATATTTATGATGATAAAACGATTGATCACTCTGTCAGACAAGAAGTTTTTGATGCGATCATTCAACTTTTACCCACAGGAAACATTGTTCATTTAGACTTATGTGGGGGTAAGGGCGACTTCATAAACTACTTAAGCGCACAAAGACAAGATGTAATCTCTGTTTTAATTGACAACGCAGATAAAGCGGTGGAATTGGCTAGACAAAGTGGCATCTCGGCCCAAGTGGGAAACGCTGATGAAGTTCTTCAGACCAAACAGGTTGACGCCGTCACAATTATTTTTGCTGTTCAATGGATTTCTTCACAAGCTTTTGTTAACGTTTTGGATGCGTTGAAGCCGGGTGGCTGTTTGATTGCCAATGTTTATCCACCAGATTTGAAAGAAATAGAAGTTCGCTTTATGGACTTACTTAGACAGATTGGTTTTATTAATTTGCAACTCAAAACAGTCGAGGCACATAACGGAACTAAACAGTTCATCATCAAAGCTCAGAAGCCTGAAGATAAGCCGGCTTAAGGTGGGTTTTTAAATCTAGTGAGCCTAAGCCTCATAGATCCGAACCCCATTATAGCCAATCTAGTAGATCTATTAAGTACCTTTTGGCTAGATGTGAAACAACTTGGGTTAAACTACTCCTGAGAGGGAGTTGAACCGTCCAAATAGCTCTTGACTTATTGTACAAAAAGTATAATATTAATCTGTTCTTTAAAACTGGTTCAGCTTAAAACTCATTTGAAATTCTAGATTATTAGACACATTGATGTCTGACTTGCCCCTTTGAACAAAGGGCAAAACATTACCTCCCATAGTTATTGATACTTGTATTAATAATGGGTCTCGGTGACGCTAATTAGCTGCGGCAAATTAGATTGACGGAACGTTAAATTTGGAAATCAAATGAGCCGCAAGCAATGATGTGTCGCCTAATTATTAGTATAAATTATTAGTAAGAAGGACGCCGCTTATGAAACGATCGTTTCAATCACACGCTGTTACAGCAGGACCAAACGTTCCGTTCATGAGGGCGGTTTCTTTTGAAAAAGTTACTGCTAATCACGCGAATTTTCAGACTCATAATCTGGATAATTCGTTTGCTGATTGCTTTAAATCAATAGTAACCGCCCTCTAAAACACCTCAAACTTATGTATTCACTTGCCCAATTTTTAAAGCAAATAAGAAAAAGAGAAAACTTATCTCAATCTGACTTAGCACGTATTCTTGGCGTGTCTTCAATTCTTGTTTCAAAGATTGAGGTTGGTCAAAAGACTGTCTCAAGAAAATTTATTGAATTATTATCAAATAAATTGCAGGTGCATCCTGGGACTCTGGCGTTGTTTGCCTTTGATCTTAATAAAGACGCACATGGCAAGTTAACAGTGTTGGAGAGAGACCTTTTAGAGATGGGCACCAAACTGCAGGAGCAGTTAATACTTAAGAAGTCAAAAAATTTGAGGATAAATGCAAACAAACAGCCGATATCCAATAATTAATATTGGAAGTAAAAATGAACTCGCAAAACGATTGAGCTCAAAAAATTTCTCAAAAGATAAATCACTTGAGTTAATTAACAATGTTTTAGCCAATTTTGACAAGTATTGGTATGACAGTAAAAAATCTGATCCAGAAAAGCAAAAATTTTTCAGAAGTTCTGTTGGAACTCCACTTCACAAACTACTCAAGCTAATTAATGCCAAAATCCTTAAAGTTTATGATAAGTCCCTCCCAGAATTTATTTTTGGAGGTGTGTCTGACAGAAATCACATTTTGGCAGCACGTGAGTTGATCGGAAATAAAAACGATAGGACTTTGCTCAAAATAGACGTGAGTAGGTTTTTTGAGCAAATTACCATGCAGAGAATTGTTCGCTTTTTTCATCAAAAGTGTAACTGCAGTCTTAGAGCCAGTTATTTGCTAGCCTCACTTTGTTGTGTTCCAGGAGGCCAAAAGGATTCTTCTGCAAATATGCAGAAATACTTAGCTAGGGGTTTTCCAACATCGTCTCGCTTGGCAGTTTGGACTAACTTAGATACTTTTTTGAGACTCAAATGGGAAACAAATAAGCGATTAAAAAATCATGATCCAAAAATTGTCATTTTTGTAGATGATATTGGGGTTTCAGCAAGCAGAGTAGACATAAAAACAATTAATTGTTTAAAAGAAAGCCTTATTGGATTGCTTGAGAGCTATGACATTAATCAACCACTTCCTGTTAATCATAAAAAAACAGAAATAATAGCTTTCAAAAATGGAGCCGAACACTTGGGGATGCGCCTTGGTAAAAACAAAATTTCAATTGGGAGAAAAACAATTTCAAATAAGTCAAAATTGAATAACTCAATAAAAACTTCGGATGGTCTAGGAAAATCCCTGTTATTGAAGAAAAAAGCTGCTTACTACCAATACCTGAAACAAATTGAACAAGTTAACGATATGGCTTAGTTATCAAGCTAAGTAAATAATTGTTTGGAATATATTTAAGGTTTATTTAAGGTGAGTGTGTTAATGACAGTCTTTGGCAAATTTTATAAGAAAATATAAGAAATTAGCTGGAAAATATCGGAAAATATCGGAAATTTAGGGTAGATATAATTGATGAGCATCTAAAAGTTATATTTACTTAAGTTTTATCTTGCAATTTTTTCCAGTTATGTTTGGGATGATGGTTGGATCGGGGTATAATTCACCCATGGTAGAAAAAAAATTAATTGATATATCAAAATCCTGGAAATTTTCACTTAGATTGGTTTTTTATTTAAGTTTAATAACTGGTAGTTATCTTATTGGAAGTTACTACGGAGAACTAAAAACAGTAGAGTTGCATAAAAACCAGATTGCAGGCATCAAGTCTGAGTATGATAAACAGGTTGCTGAGCTAAACAAAAAGGTAGAGTTGGCGGATGAGTTTGGATTAAAGTGGCTAAATGAGCTAACTGCTGAAAGAGCAAAACAACCAAAGGTTGAGTACAGGACTGTAACTAAGGAAATTAAAGTACCTTATCCAGTTCCAATCAAAGTTGGGTCATCGTCATTCACTTGCACACGTATTGGAGATATAACCAATTGTTATTAATAAGGCTTGAGTCTTATGTATAAAATCACAGTCAGTTTAATTATTTTATCGGCAATTTTATTGTCTGGTTGCACAAGTAAAGAGTGGACGCTAATGGTCTGTGACACTAAACACTTTTCTGGTGGTTGCGGAGATACAAAATATGTTCTCAAAGGCTATAAAACACAACGAGAGTGTATGGAAAAGGGAATAGAAATGAAAAACCCAGAAGGCTTTGAATGTGGCTCAGCTTGCAGGCTAAGTGACGGTGGCTTATTACAGGTTTGCGACGAAGTTTGTAATGAAACTGGTTGTAGTTAGGCACAATGAATTTATCAAAGCAAAGCTGTTTGATACACAGTTTGTGTACTTAAGTAAATACAAGTCAAACAACGAGTGTGTCAATAGTTTTGTGT
>DOZC01000030.1:0-3283 GCA_003518205.1 Minisyncoccota bacterium
CTAAATCCACAGATGAGCGCGGTAAGTCATAAAAAAGCATTGCTGCAGTTCCACCTTTAAATCCCAGAATTGTCCGTAAATCAGGATCATTGTAGATGTCTTTTAAAATTTCTATCAATATTACTTGATGTTTCATGTTATTCAACATAGTCTTCTTTATATATTTGAAAATATTCTCGCACTCTCTTGTTTAACGTCTCGCTTTCGTAAATAACTTTTAACTCCATAATTATATCCCAGTTCAAAATGCTTAAGTTGTCAAAATGGTAGTTTTTATAAACATACACTACATCTAAAAAAGCCCGTTCGGGTGAAGCGACGATCACATTTCCCTGTTGCTTAATGCCAGTCTTATTGAATAGGATATTTTTTTGATCCTCTTGTATTCAATAATAAAGTCACCGCACTTTATAGTACGGGTGAGATATGATGCTGCAAAAATGCGTTCATAATATTGAAACGTCACGCCAGCTTTTTGCAACACCGTTTCGAAACTAATGTAGGATGGAACATACAACTTGTTTGCTAACTCAAGAATATCGTATGTCTCTTTGGCATAAATTGCTCGACTGAGTTTTTTTATTGATTTTCTGCTTGCAAAATACGACATCCGTTTCTTGAGATTATTATACGGAAGTTGTGGAAACAACAAAGAAATCTCTTGAAGAGTAAATACCGTTTCAGGTCTTTTATACAGTTCTAAAATGAGATTTTCAGACATATGTATACTGCAAGTAACTATAAATGTTACCTACAGTACATATTATACTACTTTGATGAAAACTTCCAATTAGGAGTTGTTATAAGTTCATACCATTCTGGAAAATTGATGGGAAACTCGGGATTGACGGCGAAAACGCAACTTTCATCTTCAATGCCCTCAGCATAGCGACACATAAAAAAATTACAACTCATGCTGGTGTTGTAGCCGTTAGCAGGCAAACAATCCATTTGTTGCTTGGCGTGTTGTTCATCATTAGTGATAGCGCCAGGGTTGCCAGCCATACATCCAAACCAATGAGGAGAACCAACTGCTCCCCAGGCGGTTTCCTCGCGACCAAGGGTTAAGAAAATAGCAGGATTCCAACCCATTTGTTTGGAGTATTCCATTACAAAATCAAAGAGCTGGCTGGTCATTTTGGTTTCTGGATAACGAGTTTTAATTTCGGTTAAAAATGACTCCTTATTTCCAAGCACCGTATCGTAAATTTTCTGATCAAAGCCGAGGGTGGCAGAACAATTTCCTGGCACGGTGATGCCAGTGCCCAAAGGTTTAATGGAACATTTGCCCAGGAATAAATCTTCGGTGCGGGAACAGTTGATTTGAACATCCAAGGGCCTGATGACCTCTTCGATGCGGCGCACCATCCAGCCCATGGCCGCCCCAATGGGACCAACTGGGCCGCGACTTTCTACCAGTGTTAGGGTGACTTGGTGTTTGGGTTGTTCACAGATCTGGATTTGACCGCCACCCTTAAGTTTTTTCCACCGGCAGACTTCTGGCTCGCTCCAATCATAAAAGATTTCTCTAGTGGCACTGGCAGCTAGCCCCAACACCCCTTTAGGGCCGCCCTTGATAGGATATCGTTCAGGAATGACGCCGCAGGCGTGTTTGTCATCAGGAAAATCGGGCAAACAGTTGTTTTTCTTCATGGCAGCTAAGGTTTTTTTGCCAAAAAAGACGCCCAATGCCTCTTCTAATCGTTTCACTTCAGCTCCTAGTGGGGCAATAATCCAGGAATTAACTTCCACCGAGTTTTCATAACCATCGGCAAAAATCCCATTGTCAGCATGTTCCTTATCAATCGTCAGCTTCCAATCAAACGACTGAGAGGTATCCTGATGAAAATAATCTGGATTCACATTGTAGTATTGGGATTGAAAAGCTCTGGTATCCAGGCTAAAGCCGGTGCTGGTGCTGATTTCGCCAGCATCCTCGATGTAGCCACCCACGCCATCGCAGTTATCTCCCAAACCATTGACCATATCAATTAGCAACCGATATAGCACAGTGCTGCCGCCCTCTGGTTGGCCCGGCTCACACTGATATAAACCGGGACAATAAATTCTGGCTCTGGGATCATTTAGGGCTTTGCCATAAGCTTGATTAACTTTGGTGGCATAGTTTTGGCGGCGAGTTTTGTCTTGTTTGTCAATTAAAATTTGAGTCACCCTGTCAGTCACCACTCGGCGAGTAGCGCCACCGGAATCCAGCATGGGGTAAAGGGCCAGGGATTTATTAGTGCTAAAGTCTGGAATTCGGAAGGGCACAATGATGGGGGCCTTAATATCTTCGTCGTTAATGTTTTCAGGACTTTGGCGAAACCAGAAAATATCATCGCCACCTTCTTCTTCATTTTGTCGGGGAGCAACCACTAGAAAGGCGATGCGATACAAGGTGTCCATGTCAAAGGGAGCGTTATTGAGTGCGATGACCTGTTTCTTATGTTCTTCTTGAGTAATGCCAAACTTAAGAAATTGTCCTCCTTGAGTGTTCTCGAAGTCATCGCAAAAATTGGTTGGCAATGGGGCCAGACTTCGTTCCTGACGAAGGCGATTTTCTTCAGCCATATAACCGCCATAAAACTCTTTATAACCATTCAAAGTCTCCATTAAACTCAAAACCTTAATGGTGGTTTGGGGAATGACGCGATTTAAATAGCAGGTGGAGCCGCTATTGAGGCGATCACAGATTTTTTTGATAGCAGCAAAATTGTTGAGTTTCATCTGACATTGCTCCCCCAGAGTGGTGAGATTTTGAATCACTCCGGAGGAATTAACCGCGGTGGGATCCTCGAGTTCCGGATTAGTCACCCCAAAAAAAGCCTCCAGTGAGGAAATTTTATTGGTGAGTTTAAAAGCCTCATCGCCGCGAAACATCGGCACGCGAGCGTTTGAAAGATAGAGATTGTAGTCATCTGGATTGCCCTCACCGATTAAAACTTCTTGGGGAAATAAATCAAAAAAAAGCTCGTACTCACCAGATAATTGAGGTTTAATTTTCCATTGAGGCGCGGCGCATTTAACTTCATAACCCTGATCCTGAATCATGCCCTGAATCAGAGCCTTGCGCATATCTCCGGCTGAAGCATCGTCCCCAATGGGCTTAATGCTCAGGGGCATGAAGTTATACTCCATGGGGTCTTTGTAGACGTTGAGATTAACTGGAGCAGTGGGTTCTGGATCTGGAGTTTCGGTGGGATCAGGCCTTCTGGCCAAAGTGGTGGCCTCATCGGTGGTCGGCGGGTTTTCTGTGGTGGGAGGGGGAGTGGCTGGAGTAGCA
>DOZC01000030.1:3366-3926 GCA_003518205.1 Minisyncoccota bacterium
TGGGAGAGGGAGTGGCTGGAGTAGCGATGGCGGCCAAATCGGTGATGGCCAAAGTGGCGGCTCTAGCTGGTGGAGTGATGAGGTTTATTGAGCTCGCAGTCACAATCGCGATCAATATCGTTGCCGTCACTAAACTAGCGATTGTGATCGACCTAACTCCGGGGCGCCAAAAAAATCTTTGCCTTTGCACTCAATTATTATACTTCAGCGAGGCGAGAGAGTCGGGGTAACTTTTGACAGTGATAGTTTTTGGCGGGTGGTTAGTTAATTTGGTTGAGAAACACTCCCGTGTGTGAATAAAAAATTTAGCCCAAAATCACAATTCCAAACACCAATTCAATGATTTTCACCATCCAGTAGGACAAAAACAATAAAATAAACCCGATGACTGCTGCCGTGGCACGCTGTTTACCAGTCTCGAGAGATTTTTTATCAATAGCTGCCATCATGATCTCAAATCCGGCAAACACTAGAATGGCAAACAAAGCCATCCCCGCCAACGGAAAAATAAAGCTCATCAATCTGGTAATGATTTTTCCTGGGTTAGCAAACTCACCGAC
>DOZC01000028.1:0-3993 GCA_003518205.1 Minisyncoccota bacterium
GTTTTTTCATGATCTACCACTAGATCCGCCACCACAGCAAAGCTTTCCATCAGTACCAAACCACAAATTAGACCCAGTAATAAATTATAACTATATCTGATTTCAATGCCCCAAAATTGGCTAACTATGGCTCCTAAAAAATGCCCAAAAGTGTAGTAGTTAAAATTTTGGCCGGCCAGCCACATGTCTTGAAGCGGCAGAGTCGGAGATCGCCAATAGGCAATCATCAACCCAGCATCCATAAATTTTTCCAGGTCCATCATGTTGGGCTGATAAGTTCGCACTAAACTTAAACCAAAAAATCCCACCAAAAATAAAATCTCCTGACAAAAAATCGACCACCGAGAAACTTTAATCCAATCACTCACAACTGGCTTAACCACTTGCCATTGGCGATAACTCAAAAATCCCATCACCAGCAGCAACAACCAAATCATGGCCGGAGTGTTGGTGGGCAATCCTAAATGAGCTGTAAACCAAATAAATAAACTCAAAACCATCCACACCAACAATCGCCCAAAAGCCCAACCCGCTGTTAAACTCCGATGTTTAAACCATGTAATTAACCAGGGTAGCGCCAGCCATTGCCAAATAAAAGTTAATATCCAGGCGTAACTGATCAAAAGTAAGTCTTGCACCATGTTATCGAATATAGCACACTCCAAGACGAAATCGAGTGGGCGTGCTATAGTTTTGTCCAGTTTATGTTCACTAATTTCAAAAAAATTTGGTCAGTAATTCTTAAGATTTTAGTTTTAGCCTGGGTTATTGCCATCGCCACAATTTTTCGGTTCACCGATTTAAATTGGGACAGTGATCAACATCTTCATCCTGATGAGCGATTTTTGACCATGGTCACCGATGATCTGAAATGGCCCAAATCCTGGACAGAATATTTCACCACTCAAAAATCCCCGCTCAACCCTCACAACATGGGTCATGGATTTTACGTTTATGGCACCTGGCCGGTGGTCCTCGTTAAAGCTCTGGCTGAGCGGCTTCAGCTCGATAATTATCAAGGCATTACTCAAGTCGGTCGCGCTACCTCTGCCAGCGCTGAATTATTGACGGTGATTTTGGTGATTTTGACTGCAGCTCAATTAGCTCCTACTAAAAAACGATATCTAGCTGGATTAGTCGCCGGATTTTGTTATGCCATTTTGGTTTTGCCCATCCAACTAGCTCATTTTTATGTGGTTGATCCCTATTTAACTTTAGCTCTGAGTGCTTGTTTTTTTGGTCTGAGTTTAAAACCCAAATGGTCAAGTCATTTGTGGGCTGGAATCTGGTTTGGATTGGCTTTGAGTGCTAAGGTTTCAGCCGGCTTGTTTCTGCCAATTATTTTGGGGCGATATCTCCAACTAACTTGGAATAAAACTCTCAAACTGCCCCAGTTGATAGGTCTGGGGTTAATTTTTGGAGTGAGTAGCGCTCTAACCCTGCGCATTGCTTACCCGATACTTTTTGAAAGCCAGGGGTTTTGGCCCACCGGCATCAATCATTTAGTGCTTCAAAACTGGCAGACCTTAAAAGCTTTTGATGGGGTTGAAACTGGTTTTCCTCCAGGTTTGCAATGGATTCCAACTCAACCGATTAGTTATTTGTTAACTCACACCATTTTGTGGGCCATTGGGATTCCGGAGTTTCTGCTGGGGTTGTGGGCTGTCGGAGTTTTAATTCGGTTTCGCCACAAATTGACTCAACCAATCTTAGTTTGGCTCTGCTTGGCATGGGTGATCGGTTTGAGTTTATATCAGTCACTGCAATTTGCCAAAACTCTCCGGTACATTTACCCCATGCTGCCTTTTTTTACCACCATCATTGGAGTCGCGGCCACTCAATTGTCGTGGCGATGGAAAAACTGGACTGGACTAAATTGGTTGGCAGCAGGTTTAAGTCTGACTGGACTTTGGTGGAGTAGTGGTTTTCAAACCATTTACCACCAACCCCACACTAGAGTGGTGGCTTCAGAGTGGATTTATGAGCATTTTCCTGATCAGTCAGTCATTTCTTATGAATACTGGGATGATGGTTTGCCGCTTTCAATTGGTCAAGATTCAGCTTTGAGTCGAAAGTTTTTAATCACCGAATTAGCTCTTTACGACAACGAAACTCTCGAAAAATGGCAAAAATTGAGCTATCAATTAGCCCAACTTGATTATATTGTTTTGAGTAGTAATCGGCTCTGGCGATCGATTTCGGCTCTGCCCAAACGCTATCCTGTGGCATCACGTTATTATCGGCTCTTGTTCTCAGAAGCTCTGGGATTTAAAAAAATCGCTCAATTTTCCAACTACCCATGTCTTTGGCCTCAGTTGACAGATCAATCAAGCTTAATCACGCCAGCTCTGAAACCACCTCCGATGCAACTGGTTAAAACTCCCACTTGTGCCATGGCTTTAGCTGATGATGGAGCCGAGGAAGCTTTTACGGTTTATGATCATCCTACGGTACTCATTTTTGAAAACACTAATCACTTTTCTGCGAGTCAAATCAATCGCTTGCTTTTGTCAAACCAGAATCTTCCGGCTCAATAACTTTTGGTTTGCGCAAAATAAAAAACTCGGCTGCGTAAAATTTGGCGGGCAAGTTAATCATCCGCTGCAACCAATTTCGAAAGAGCCAAATTTGTAACTGAGGCCACCACACCCATTTTCGATTGATCGCGTAACTCACTAAAGATGGCCAAGATAAATAGTGCGCCAGATCTAGCCATGGACCACATTGATCACCCACGTAGCCAACATGGGTGACTACTTCAAATCCAGTTTGGTTAAAAAGTTTTTGCCAGGCAGCCACTGAACGCAAACCTACGTGTTGTTGTTGGCGTCGCAACCAGTTGACATAAGTTTGACCAAAAATTCTCCGCCACCAAAGCATTTTTTCCCAATCTTGAGTCATGACACTGGTGACACAAAACCCACCTGGTTTCAGAACTCGATAAATTTCTTTGGCTGATTTGGGCATATCAGGAATATGTTCAAAAACACAGTTAGACACCACCGTATCAAAACTGTGAATCGCAAATGGCAGTTGACGACCATCATAAAGGTACAAGTCATCATAGGGTTCTGGAGCAATTTTAACTCTGGAATTACCGATCACATCAATTCCCACCAGGCGGCGAAATTTTTGAAGTGGCGAGATAGCCACTGAGGCAAAAAACCCATCCCCACAGCCAAAATCGAGCACTTCTTGACCTAAATATTTTTTAAAGCGGCGAAAAAGTTCCATTTCTTGAGCCCGAATTATAGCCATAAACATGGGCGCTTTAGCCAAATAAGCCGCAATGGCTCGAGAGAGAGTGGGGGTTGGTTTCATAATTGGAGCCAGTTACAATCGTTAAAGATATATATCTTAGATCTGGTGAAGTTGGTCGCAGCAAAATTGTAATTAAAAATCAAATGCCGAAGCTCCTTTTCACCGCTACTTACGCTCAACCATATCTCTCTGGCATCACCGATTATATCGCCAAAGTCACCGAATATTTGACAAAATTTCATCAAGTTAGCCTCTTAGTTTTTCAGCATCAATCTCAACTTCCCAACCATGAAACTCGCCATCAAGTTCAAATTCACCGCCTTAAACCCCAATTAAAACTTTCCAAAGGCTTGATCAACTGGGCTTATCCTCTTGAGGCTTGGCGAGCCGTAGCTGCCCACGATCAAATTCTGATTAATTTACCTCAAGTCGAAAGTATCTGGGTGGCGCTTGCAGCCAAGTTGCTGGGGAAAAAACTGGCTGTGATTTATCACTGTGAGTTGGTGTTTGAAACTGGTTGGGGTAATCAAATTTTGGCAATGGTAGCCAATATTTTGGCAAGTTGGGTGGGTTTTTTGGCTGATACCATCATTGTTTACACTCAAGATTACGCCGATCACAGTCCAATTTTGAAACCTTACTCCCAAAAAATTCAAGCGGTTTTACCTCCGGTTGATCTCATCCCTTTTGATCGAACTTTGAATCAAAAATTCAAAACTCTGATCGGAGAAA
>DOZC01000028.1:4130-19360 GCA_003518205.1 Minisyncoccota bacterium
ACTCTGATCGGAGAAATTACTCCAATCATCGGTTTTTCCGGTCGAATCAGTCGCGAAAAAGGTTTGAAATATTTGTTGCCTGCTTTAGTCAAATTACGTCAAAAATATCCGCAAATTCAGCTTTTTTTAGCCGGTCCTTTTGGTTCTGAAGTGGTGGGAGAAGAAAATTATTTTGCCAAGCTTCAAAACCAAATTGCCATTGATCATTTGCCCGTGACTTTTTTGGGCCGACTGACCAAAGCTGAGTTGGGAGCTTTCTATCGACATCTAGATTTATTAATTCTGCCTTCCACCAATCGCACTGAAGCTTTCGGGCTGGTTCAAGCTGAGGCTTTGTTAATCGGAACTCCAGTAATCACAACAGATTTGCCGGGGGTTAGAATGGCTGTGAAACTCACTGGGGGAGGAGTGGTGGTGCCGATTAAAGATTCAATCGAATTAGTTAGAGCTGTGACCCAAATTTTGCAACATCCAACTGAGTTTGCTGCCAAAAAAATCTCCGTTCGAGCTCAACAAATTTTTGACTCTCAAAAAACTTTAACTTGGTATCGAAATTTTTGCGATTCAGCCAAAACTTAAACTGCACTTTCGAAACTTAAACTGCGCTCCGGCACCAATCCACCAACTGAGTTAAACCTGGTTGGTAATTTATGGTCGGTTGCCAACCCAACAGTCGTTTAGCCTGGCGAATATCGGCCACAAAGTAATCTTGGTCTCCCAAACGTTTAGCAGCTGAAGTTAATGGCGTTTTCCAACCTACCAAAGTTTGAATTTCGGCTAATGCCTGATTAATACTGGTGGAATTAGCCACACCCCCACCCACATTAAAAACCTGACCGGCCACCTGATCTATTTTTTGAATCACTAATCGGTAAAGCTGAACTAAATCTTTAACTTGTAATAAATCTCGAACTTGCTTGCCAGTGCCATAGATCGTGATTGGTTGACGACGTAAATGTTGCAGCACGAAAAAAGCTAACCAACCCTGATCTTCAATCCCAAATTGATGTTCGCCATAAATACACGATTGTCGCAACACCACGGTTTTGAGACCAAATGATCTAGCGTAATCCAAAAAATACAGATCGGCTGAGCCTTTGGAACACCCGTAAGGACTGTACAAATCAATCGGAACAGTTTCCGCCACACCGTGACGGCGATCAATTTTTTGACCTACCAAATCACCATAAACTTTATTGGTAGAACTATAAATTACTGGAATTTCTGGTCGAAATTGACGCACTGCTTCCAAAACCATGAATGAACCTTTGACGTTGATGTCAAAATCGATTTGAGGATTGGTAAGTGAAGTGGTCACCGCCACCTGAGCCGCCAGGTGTATGACCGCATCGGCCTGGGAAACCAACTGGTTGATGAGTTTTTGATCCAATACCGAACCTTCGATTAAAGAAATTTTTGGTGAGAGTTTGGTAAGATAAGTGGCATTTTTTCTTGAGGTGGGACGATAAAAATTATCTAGAACCGTAATCTTTTCAGCGCTTTGTAAAAATCCTTCAACTGTATTAGTACCAATAAATCCCGCCCCGCCGGTAATCAAAAGTCGCATAGTTTTTACTTTCTTGATTTGAGATCAGCCTGCTGAAGTTTTTGACCCATAGCCATGACAGCTTGCTGGAGAGTTTTAACTTTATAACGATAACTGATTGGCCAGTCCAAAATATTTGATACCCACCAACACACAAAGTTGGGCTGATCCGGTAACACTAATTCTTGAAGTTTTTTAACAATGTCCCAATTATCTTCCACAAACATTTCCAGTTTGAGTCGTTTAATTTGTTGAGCTTTAAAAATAAACGGCTGTTGATCGTGATCATTAATACAGATTTCGGTAAAAACAGTTTCAGCTTTTAAAGCCTTGAGCCATCGCTGTGTGTCTGGGCGCAAAAACCCAAACCGAGCGGTAATTAAATACGGTTCAATCAAGCCCGCGGCTTTGAGAGCTTTGATTTCGGCCAGTCCTGGAGCCACCCACAAACTGGTCTGATGCAGCCAAATAAAGACTTGTTGTTGCCAGGCGGATTTGGGCACAAAAAACTTAATTTTCCGGCGATGTAAAAACACTTTTTTGAACCAAGAAATTAAAGGTCGAAAATTTCTCACTGGGTTGTAAAGCAGCACTCCATCCAAATCAAAACCGACTCTCACCGGCAGTCGGTGCAGACTTGAGGATGGCGAAATTCGAGTGGAGTTTTTTTGAGTCATGAAATTAAAAATTGGGGCAATATTGGCTGATTTGATAAATTTGATAGTCATCAGTAGTTACCACGGTGGGCTCTAAATATTTAGCCATGAATCCAGTAGTAATTGAAACTGATTTTCCCAACTCGCCATCCCCTGGTGATATTACCACAGCCCCAATGTTTTGTCTTTGCAAAGCCTGGCACCAAGATTTTAAATCCGGGAACTGACCAAAAAGTCTTGGTAATAGGGCTCGCCGTTCCGAGTCTTGGTACCCCAATGACCAAGCAAAATAACCATAATCTAAAAACAATTTTCTGCCCACCAAGGAAGCTGGATGATAAAGATAAGTCGTGCTTAAAACTACAGTTTTGGGTGGAGTATTGGCCTCAAGCCAAACCGAGGCTGACTGATTGGACCAATCAGTCATCACATAGCGTTGATCATTTAAAATCGGGAAAAAATCCACCAATCCTGACAAACTCCAACCCCACCAAACTAAACTTCCCAGTGCCAGTCCCGCCGCACTCAGTGGTAACCCGAGCCAGCGCCTAGGAACAGGTTGAGCGGCAGCCAGGCGACCAAACTGATATACCCGCTGCCACCAAATAGCCAGCCAACCTGCCGCCACCATGGCTACGACTTGAGAAAATAAATTCACAAACTTGTGATTATTAATCATATCTGGAGAGAACCGCCAAAGATTGGCAGCTATAAAAATTGGAGTTACTAGCCATAAAATTCTTCTTCCTGGCGTGGGCCAAAAAAGTCCGATCAACCAAATCAACAAACCCAAACCCAAGTTCCACCACCAGAAATCCAGTAGACCCAAAAAAGTCTGATTAGTGGCCAAAAATCCTGGAGACCAAGCTGGCAAAGTTTGACTTGCTGGGACAAACTGAATCATTACCAACCCCAATAAAGCCAATCCCAAACTATAAATCGCCAATAACTGTCGACTCAAGCCAGGGCGCAACTTTGACTGAAGCCAACCCAAACTGATCAGCCCCACTATTAAACCACTCACTAAAACTGCTCCTGCCTGATGAAGTAGCGGAAAGACAGCTAAAACTAAAACTCGCAAACCCCAACTCAAAAAGCTCAAGGGGGAAGTTTTTGAAGCTGAAGTTTTTAATTTTGGTTGAGACTGGAACTGACTGGTGGCTGAGTTTGGCCACCACCATTGAAGTAACGGCCAAATCACCCACCAAACCAGACCTAGGCTTAAGCCAAGATGTCGCTGATTTGTAAAAACATTCAGAGTCCAAAAAGCGCTGATCTTTTGACCATCCCAGGGCCCAAAACACACAAAGTGTTGAGCCTGGCTCACTATCTGCCAAAGTTGGGGCCAATCCAGCCAGTGCCACCAACTCAAACCTTGTTTTTCAGCCAAAACCCAAGCACTTAAACTACTGTTCATTAACCCAAACCACAGAGCTAAAAATCCTGCCAATTTCGATTTGAATATGAGTCGCGCCACTCGATACATCATCCAGATCATTAACCCAAACCCAAGAGCACTGAGGCCGTTAAAAACTAAACCTAGGTTTAAACCTAACTTTTCCCCCCAACCTACCAGAGCATAAAACAGGAAATGATATCTAATCGGTTCTCCCGGAAAGAGGGGATATTCTGGGGGCCAATTGGCGCCCAAAGTGAATGATCGAATCAATGGCAAATGGGCTCCAAAATCACTCCAAGCTTTGCTCGCAATCATTAATTCCCCCGAACTACTCGCAAAGGTTAGCGACATTAGCCACCAAGCAATTCCTAAGCTCAAAATCCCAGCCCAGAAATCAGTATGTTTCAACCATAAAGCTTGAAAATCTGGTTTAAATTTTAACCAAAACTGCCACATATTGATCTTTTACTCTTGGAGCATGGCTTGAGCGGCAGTTCGCCCAATCGCCACCGCAAAATTAATGCCTCGATCCCAAGGATAGACTTGTTGCATACTGGCCCAAAAAACCTTTGGCCAGGGTGTGGCGATTTGGGGAACCAGCAATCGATGATTTGTAAACACCAAGGGTTGGGCAAACTTGGCGTCAAACACCCAAGAATTAATTAAATGAGTTTCAAAATCAGGAGCCAGTTGTTTCAAATATGGAGTGTATTCTGTTAGCAAATCAGTGGCAGTTCGCCCAAACCACGCCTGACCTCGCACTCCAGAGGTTTCGCCATATTTAGCCACATAAACAATCGTATGACCAGCATATTTTTGACGACCCGTCAATTGAGTTTGTTCCACGACTGCCAAAAATGGCCAACCTGATTCATTAATATTGAGCCAGTAGGTTGCGTCTCTAAAAAAAGGTCGATCCAATTCCAAAACCAAGGTTTTGGCTCCTAAACCCTGAAGCTTTTTAGTTTGAGCCAACCAACTTTTTTGAGCCGAAGTTTTAACTAGTGGAGCTAGAAGTTTTTGAGCCACTCCAGATTCAGCCGCTACCAAAATTTGATCAAATTTTTCTCGCCCCAGCCGAGTCACCACTTCAAAGCTGGTTTGATCAAAATTCAAACTTTCAACTGGAGTTTTCAAATGGAATTTCACCCCCCGGGTCACTAATTTGGCAGCTATCAGGCGAGCTAACTCTCCAAAACCTCCCTGATAGTAACCCAACTCAGCTGACCTAGCCACAATTCTAGCCCAAAACCAAGCTAAATTAATTTTCTCAGCAAATCTGCCAAATTTGCCCACAAACAAGGGTCGCCAAATCTTTTGCCAAACTTCAGCTCCCATTACTGGCTTAATCCAAGCAGCTGCCGAAAAACGATCTAACTGGACTCCCCAAGGCCAAAATTTTAACAATGCTAAGCCAAGTCCCATTCGCCATCGCCCCAGCCAACTTAAAGGTTGATATCGCAATAACGACATCACGCTGTCCAAAGAGCGAATTCCACCTTCTTGAAGGGTGGCAGTTCGAACCCGCCGGAACTCCAAAGCTTGATGTAAACCCAAATCGGCCAGCCATTTCCGAACCGCCGTGTCAGTGGTAAAAATATGATGATAGTGTTTTTCAATTTCTGCTGACCATGACTGAGCCCGAAAACCAGCTGCCAAACCCCCAACCGCCGCCGCGGCCTCAAACACCACCACCTCATTGCCGGCCTGACGCAAATCATCGGCCGCTGCCAAACCAGCAAATCCCGCTCCAATAATGCCAATTTTCATATTTAAACAAAGCGTTAATCAAAGCCCCAATTGCTGAATTAGAACCTGGCATTGTTGCCACTTCATATGTAAATACAATCTCAGAGCTTCCCACCCAGCTTTGATGACTACTTTCGGATGATTTCCAGTTGGAGTGCCGAATCGGCGCAGCTCATGGTCCACCGGAATTTGACTGAACTTCAAACCGCGCTTTTTAAGTTTATACAACAATTCTGCACTCAAAAATGCCCCAGTCGACTCCAAAGGAATTTGTTGTACTAAATCGGTTTTGAGTAACTTAAAAGCACAATCAATATCCCGAACCTGAAGTCGAAATAAAATATCAATGTAAAGTTTAAATAATTTGGCGTTAAAAACTCTGATGCCACCATCGGCTCTATGTTTGCGATAACCGATCACCACCTGATATTTATCGGTTTGAGCAGTTAATTTAGACAGTTGAGCCAATCTAAATTGCAAATCTCCATCAGTAAAGAAAACCCAATCATGCTTGGCTGCGGCAAATCCAGTCCGGAGTGCCGCTCCATAACCTCGATTTTTTGAATGCTTCATCAGTCGAATTCGACGATCTTTTTGATGCCAAGTTCGAACCAATTTTGCCGACCCATCAGTACTGCCATCATCCACCACAATTATTTCAAATTTTCGAGCCACTTTGGGTAATTCTTGGAGCGCTTCTGTGACAAATAACGGAATGTTGGCAGCTTCGTTATAACAAGGAAAAAAAACTGAGAGAGAAGAGAGCTTTGTCATAATTTAAATTTGATTAGCGCCAACTCGGCAGGAGCCAGTATACCTGCTTGACCTGCCAAAGGGGAATTAGCAAACCAGTCCAAACTGGATAACAACCCAACCAAACTAGAGCTATTAAAACCAGAATTAATCCTAATCCCCACTGCCGCCACCAACTTGAGGAAATTCGAGTTAACATTAAAGCTGCCAAAATTATCCCCAACACTTCAGATGGTAAAAAATGGTAAAAAAACTGAATTCTGGGAGAAAATAAAAACGCCCCACTCAATCCCACTGCCCAAGCTAAAACCCAACCAATAGGATTGGTGAGCCACCGAAACATTTTGACTCGAGATACTTGCCAAGAGCGCCACAATCCACCCAACCAGCTCCCCAAACCCCACCACAGCAACAACATAATACCGGGTTGTTCCACAGCGATAATCTGCGAAGTTTGATGAATCGGAGTCACTTGGGCTCGCCAGTAAGTCACCGGTTGAGTGTTAAACCACCAAGCCACAGGGCCTGACTGATCTGGATGAGTTCGGTCACGAGTCAAATGATATTGCCAAATCGCTCGCTGAAGTTCCACCAAGTGGTTTAACCCTCGCCCAGAAAAAAACCCTGGCCAATAGCTTAAAAAATAAATCAAAACCGGCATTACTCCCAAACAAAAAACTTGCCAGGGCCAACCCGCCCATAACCGCTGATGCAATCTAACTGGAGTTTGTCGCCACACCCAAATTTGCCTGGCTACCTCACTACCAGCAATACCCATCACAAATAACCAACCAGTCCATTTGGTGGCTGCCGCCAAACCCAACCAAACACCCACCCCCAACCACTGCCAACGATTGGCCATTTCAGAAACCGCCCGGGGTTTTAGAAGTCTGTCAAAATATACCTTGAGACTTAAAAGTCCAAAAAAAGTTACCACCATGTCATTCATGCCTACCCGAGACTGAACTAGATTCAAACCACTCATGGCTACCAAAGCAGCTGCGGTCCAACCAGCCAACCGCCCTCCCAAGCGCTCAGCAATTTTGTAACTCACCCAAATTACTCCAAAACTGGCTAAAACTGAGGGCAAACGCCATGCCCAGGCCGTATCTCCCCAAATCCCAATGGCCATCGCCTGCAAATACTTGAAAATTGGCGGGTGTAACCAATCGGCAAAAATCCCGCTCGTAGACACTGGGGGTTGCCACCAATCGAAAATTCGCCAATCTTGATTTAAGACTGCCCGAGCCGCTGGAACATGGTATTGCTCATCAAAAACGTAATTCGCCGGTTGATCTAGCTGCCAAACTCGACCCAAAATTCCCAGTAAAATCAGTATTCCCAACAGCCACCGTTGCCAGTAGGGCAAGATGTGGGTTTGAATCCGAGCCAACATAATTAGGGATGAGCTTGACTGGCCGCCACGACTCTGGCAAATTGAGTCCCATCCAAAGCCGCCGTGCCAATAATTGCTCCCTCACTTACCAACAAATATTCGAGAATCGTCAACTCATCGACACTGCCGCCATACAAGCATTTAGTGCTCGAGCCAAAAGCCGAACGGATCTTTTGAAACATTTCAGTCACCTGAGCCACCCCAGGATGTTTTCCCGTCCCAATGGCCTCAGTTGGCTCATAAGCCACAGTCAGCGGTTGATTGGCAAGTGAACCCAAACTCTGAGCTTGAGATTTAATTTGAGCTTGATCCACACAAATAATTGGCCGAGCAGGTAAGTCTAAAACTTGATCTATCTTGGCTGCCACAGATTGATCGGTTTCCTGAAAATACCGGCGACGTTCGCTGTGACCTAAAATCACTGTGCTGGGTTTGAGCCACGCCAGATTTTGTCCTGCCACGGCTCCGGTATATGAGCCCGCTCCATACTGACTAATATCTTGAATTCCCAGTTCAAAACCAGCTCCAGCTTCGCAGCGATTTTGCCAAACAGCTTGCAATTGATCAATTTCAAGGCGCACTAGTGCCAACAGGGGAAAACTTGGAGCGATGACAATTTGCTGGCGGAGTTTTTGTCCTGCCAATAATCGCTCTAGCTCTGCTTTGAAAGCCTCAAACCAATTCTTGGTAGTGGCCGCATTTTTATTGGCTTTCCAATTAGCAATTAGAAGTTGGGACATATAGTTAGTATACCCCTTGAGAACCAAAATCCTCCATTCAAGAGTGCAGTATGTATCGCGACCTAATCACGCGGGGTTCATTGGCTTATGATACCATCACCTATGTGACTCATCTGCTCGAGCAACTTCAAACTTTAAACTCTCAACAGCAAGCCGCAGTTCAGCATCTGGCTGGGCCAGCCATTGTTTTGGCTGGAGCAGGAAGTGGTAAAACTCGAGTTTTAACCACCAGAGTGGCTTGGCTGATTGAGCATCAAAAAGTGGCAGCCGAAACTATTTTGCTAGTCACATTCACCAATAAAGCTGCCGGCGAAATGACTCGCCGCGTGACCGAGCTAACTGGCGCCAAACTGCCATTTTCAGGCACCTTTCACAGTCTTTGCGCCAGGATTTTACGACGCGAAGCCCCCGGTGTAGGTTTGAATCACGATTTCAGCATTTATGACTCTGATGATCAAACTGCCTTGATTTCAAGAATCTTTAAAAGCCACGGATTTGACCCCAAAAAATTTAAACCTCTGGCTGTCAAATCTGCCATTTCTCAAGCCAAAAATGAGTTGTTATCACCGAGTGAATATGAAGCTTTGGCAGCTGATGATTATCAGGGTTTTGTAGCTCGAGTTTTTCGAATTTATCAAACTGAACTTTTAAAGCAACAGGCGGTGGATTTTGATGATTTATTGGGATTGACGGTGCAACTTTTTCAACAAAACCAAGCTGTTTTAGGCAAATACCAAAATTTGCTTCACCATATTTTGGTAGATGAATATCAAGACACCAACAAAGCTCAATATTTATTAACTCAACTTTTGGCAGTACCTCAAAATAATCTTTATGTGGTAGGGGATTTTGCTCAAAGTATTTATGCTTGGAGAGGAGCTGATTTTCGCAATCTTCACCGCTTAAAACAAGATTTTCCTGATATCACCGAGTATCGTTTGGAACGCAACTATCGTTCCACTCAACCCATTTTGGATGCCGCTTCCCAAGTTATTTCCGTGAATACTTCCCATCCAGTTTTAAAACTCTGGACTGATCGCCCTACTGACACCAAGCTGCAACTTATTAATGTTGATACTGGGGAAGGGGAGGCTGAGCAAGTCACCCGACTGATTCAACAAAATCGAGCTGAGTTTGATTATCGTGATGTGGCGATTCTTTATCGCACCAATGCTCAATCTCGGCCTTTTGAAGAAGCTTTTGTCAAAACCGGCATTCCTTATCGCTTGGTGGGAGGCACTAAATTTTATGAACGCAAAGAAGTCAAAGACGTTTTAGCATATTTGCGTTGGCTGACCAATCCTCTGGACGAAGTTAGTTTGGGACGAATTGAAAAGTTAGGCAAGCGCAAGCTGGCTAGTTTTATCACCTGGGCCGAAACCCATCGAGCTAGCTTGATTGCTCAACCACCCCTAACTCAACTTGAAACTATTTTAACCATCAGCCATTATCAAGATCAGTTTGATCCAAAGGATGAACAAGATGCAGCGCGATTAGAGAACCTCCAAGAATTACTTAATGTCGCCAACCAATTCCCAGCCACTACCCAATTTTTAGAAAATGTGGCTTTGGTTCAAGACGGTCACCTTCACGACCTACCCGAAGGTGAAACTCCCAATGCCATTACCTTAATGAGCCTTCATTCTGCCAAAGGCTTGGAGTTTCCAGTGGTGTTTTTGGTGGGCATGGAAGAGGGTTTGCTGCCTCATTCCCGCTCGCTTTGGGATAAAGATCAGATGGAAGAGGAACGGCGGTTGTGTTATGTCGGTATTACTCGAGCTAAAGATCAACTTTATTTTGTTTATGCCAATAAACGCTGGATTTACGGCTCGAGCAGTTACACCACCCGAAGTCGATTTTTAAACGATATCGCTCCAGAATTATTGGATCAAAAAGTGACCAGAACCACTCCAACTCAGGGAAAGCAGTGGTTTAAAACTGGCGATGATGATAATCAAGATTCACCCAAAAATTTTGGCCACTTTAATGGCGGAGATCGATTTGCCGCTGGCAAAACCATTCCAAACTGGAGCGAGCGCTGGAATTCCCATCCCACCCCACCGAAATCTAAGCCAGGTAGACACATCGTTCTGGATGATGATATCGAAGCTTTACTCAATGATGAACTGGATGTGGGAGAGTTTTTGAAGCGATAAATATTACCGACGCCAAATTCAATCTGTCAAATCCAAACCTGACAACCGCTGTCTAACCTCGTATAATGATCTCTCACCGGAGACAAACATCTCAAAACTTACTGTATGTTGATTCGAGCCCTCAGAGAAGAAGAACAGGACCTTTACAATCAGGTAGTGGCTCATCCACTGCAATCATGGCAGTGGGGGGAGTTTCGCAAAAAAACTGGCGTTAAAATTGCCCGCATTGGTTTTTTTAATCAAGGCAAACTTCAAAAAGCCCTCCAGGTTTCTTTCCATCCCCTGCCAATTATTGGTCGAACTTTGGGCTATTTGCCTAAAGGACCAACCCCTGATGAAGATCAGCTGGCCGCCTTAAAACAACTCGGAGATCAAAATCAAGCTTTGTTTATTAAACTTGAACCTGATTTGGCCAGAACTTGTGACTCGGAATCAATTAAATCTGATCAAGAAAAATTTGACTCACTTCAAGAATTTCTCACCAGCCATGACGGCGTTGCTGGTCGACCTCTTTTTACTAAATACACTTTTAAACTTGATCTCACCCCAACAGAGGAGATTTTGTTTGCCGGTTTGAGCTCAAAAACCCGCTACAACGTTAATTTGGCAGTAAAAAAAGGCGTCAAGGTTTACGAAAACACCTCACTGGAAGGCATGGAGCAATACCTAGAAATTTTGGCGGAGACCACAGAGCGCCAAGGTTTTTATGCCCATAGTCCCAGCTATTTTCGTCAAATGTGGGAATCATTAGGTCAAACTAATATGCTGCACATTTTTCATGCAGTTTACGAAAATACTATCGTGGCATCATGGATTATGTTTGTTTTTAACGGAGTGCTTTATTATCCCTATGGAGCTTCGCGCTCGGTTCATCGCGATGTCATGGCCAGTAATCTTTTAATGTGGGAGATGATTCGCTGGGGCAAAACTCAAAATTGTCAGCAGTTTGACATGTGGGGCTCACTTGGTCCCAATCCCGACGAGACCAATCCTTGGTTTGGATTTCATCGCTTCAAAAAAGGCTATGGCGGTCAACTCCAAGAATTTATCGGGACTTATGATTTTGTTTTGGATTTTCCAATTTACAAACTTTTCCGATTAGCCGATGACCTGCGCTGGAAACTTCTCAGACTCAAAACCAAATTTTCGCCCTTAATCAATCCTTTTTTAGCTACTATTTCTCAAACTAAAGCAAATTTAAAATCCAGAAAGGTTTCCTCATGACAGCTCCTAGGTTTAAACGCATTATGCTCAAAGTTGGTGGTGAGTCACTGCTCGGCGACCAACCCTACGGCATTGATCCTAAAGCGGCTCTCCAGGTCGCTGAAAAAATTCGAGGTATTTATCAGCGTCACATTCAAATTGCCGTGGTGATTGGCGGCGGAAATATTTTTCGAGGTTTAGCCGGTTCAAAAGGTGGTATTGAGCGCGCTACGGCCGATTACATGGGCATGTTGGCTACAGTCATGAATGGCATGGCATTGCAAGATGCTTTGGAAAAAATCGGCGTCCCCACCAGAATGCAATCTGCTCTTCAAATGCCGGCTGTGGCGGAAAATTTTATTCGCCGCAAGGCGATTCGAAATATGGAAAAGGGGAGAGTAGTTATTTTGTCAGCTGGCACTGGCGTACCCTACGTCACTACGGATACCGGTGCTTCACTTCATGCTCTGGAGCTCAAATGTGACGTTTTAATGAAGGCCACCAAAGTGGATGGAATTTATGACAAAGATCCTCAAAAATATCCTGACGCCAAACGCTTTAAAACTTTGAATTTTAAAGATGCCGTGGGTGTGGAAAGTATCGAGGTGATGGACACGGCTGCCATGGCCATGTCCAAAGACAACAACATGCCGGTGATGGTATTTGAGCTCTTTGAAAGCAATAACTTGGAAGCTGCCGTTGATGGTCAAGATGTCGGCACCTATGTCAGCAATGATGTTAAAACCGAGTTAGCCTAAATCAACTTGAGCTCAACTTCAGACTAGAACCTGGTATTAACTCTCTTGGGTTTGCTATAGTGGGAGGATCATGAAATAAGGAGTTGCAATTATGAAAACTTTTGGCATCAATGGTTTGGGCAGGATTGGCCGCACCGCCGTGCGAGTTTGGTGGCGGCATCATCGTGATCAGCTGGATCTCAAACTCATCAACACCTCCGGCTCAATGGAGGTGGCTGACTGGGCTCACTTACTCAAGTACGACACCAACTACGGCCAGTTTGGCGCCAATGTCACCGCCGTTCAAACTCAAAGTCGTAAAGCCGCAACTGAAATCAATCCTGTGATCGGCACCATTACCATTTCCGAAGCTGGAGCCACTCACGAAATTACTATTACAGCAGAGCGTGACCCGGCTAAAATTCCCTGGGGTCAATATCAAGTCGAAACCGTCATCGAGGCTACAGGCAAATTTGTCACCGCTGAAGCTGCCGGAGCTCACTTGACCGCCGGCGCCAAAACCGTTATTTTAGCCGCCCCCGCCAAAGGTGAGGGTTTCAGCATGTCGGTGATTGGGGTGAATGATTTTGACTCTCAAAATCCACTGCGTTCTAACGCCTCCTGCACCACCAACTGCATCGCTCCAGTAGCTCAAGTGATGGTGAAACAATTTGGCGTGGCTAAAGCCCTGCTCAACACGATTCACTCATACACCGATGACCAAAACCTTCAAGATAACTCTCATAAGGATTTGCGCCGAGCTCGCAGTGCGGCCGAGAATATCTGTCCCACTACTACCGGAGCCGCCAAAGCTGCCGGAGAAGTTATTCCTGAACTCAAGGGTTTATTCGATGGTCTGGCTGTGCGAGTTCCGACTCCGGTCGGTTCGCTCTCTGACATGGTTTTTGTCACCCAAAAACCCGTTACCAAGGAGGAGGTTAATGCCGTCCTCATCGCCGCCAGTCAACTGCCCAAATGGCAGGGCATTTTAGCGGTCACCTCAGATCCGATTGTATCTTCAGATATTATTGGTCGCAGTGAATCTTCCATCGTGGATTTAAACTTAACTCAAGTTATCGGCGGTGATTTGGTCAGAGTTGTGAGCTGGTACGACAATGAGTATGGTTATTGTTGCCGACTGATTGAACAGATTGACAGATAACCTCAGCAGCGACCAACTCAATTAAATTTTGCCATTATCTAGTGGACGCAAAGAAATTTAAGGTATAATCTGGCCCATGTCAAAAACCGCCACTCTTAAAACTGCCAAGGCCGTCAAAACTGATGCTGCCGTCAAAACTGCCAAGACCGTCAAAACTGGCCCCGCCACCAAACCTAAAGTGGATAATTCAGTTTCAAGTCTAATTGCCGCCAATACCATTATTAAACTTACCATTCCTCAAGCAGATGTTAAAGCTGGCTGTCAAAAAGTTTTAGCCAAACTCGCCAAAACCACCAAAGCTCCGGGTTTCCGTGAAGGCAAAGCTCCCTTAGAACTTGCTGAAAACGTTATCGGTCAAAGTAAACTCATCGAAAAAACCTTCAACGACGTAGTGGCTCACGCCTACTATCACGCCGTAGTGGATCAAAAAAAACAACCTCTAACTCAGCCAGAATTTGATCCCATTAGTTTGTCAATGGAAAAAGATTGGGAAGTCGAAGCTCATTTCGGCGAAAGACCAGAGATCAAACTCGGTGACTATCAAAAATTAGTCGAAACCGCCCTGAAAACCATCGAGGCTGATAAAACCACTGATAAGGCCCCCGCCAAAGCTCAGACCGAGGCTGAACTGCGTGAGCTCAAACTCCGAGCCATTTTTAAAGCCTTGGCTGAAGGCATTCGTCCCGCCATCCCTGAGTTATTACTGCGCCAGGAAACTCGTTATGAGCTAGATGATCTGGTCAAAAATTTGACTCAGCTGAATTTAAAACTGGATGAATATGTGGCCAAACGAAATATTACCACTCAAGACTTATCCAACGAACTAGCTGCCACGGCTCTAGGCAAACTTCAACTCGAGTTTATTTTGGGCGCCATTGCCGCTGACGTTAAGTTTACCGCCACCTCAGAAGATTTTGACAAGGCTCTAGCTGAGATTAAAGACGAAACTACTCGAGCCAAAATCAAAGCCGATGCCCAGACCATGCGTCAACTAGAAGTGAGTTTAATCCGACAAAAAGTCGTTGATTATTTACTCAAAATTTAGCTACTTTTGCAACTTTGGCGGAAAATTTTTGTGAGGCAGTCAAATTTTGCCCTCCCGCTTTTTAAAAAAAGTTTTATACTACCTTTAGACGACCAATTAGCTTGACTTTCTCAAGTAAAGTCCTATAATTCGCGGATATGACAGCCCAAACAACGAATTCAACTTCTACTGTCATCGATGATACTCCATCAAATGTTGAGCGGGGGGTTCCTTACGCTGGTGCCGAAACTACCAGCTCTGACCTGATGGCCGGAGTTATGAGCTCAATGGTGGGTATGACTCATACACCAGAATTTGAATATGACGATGCTAATTTTTCGGCTTTAGCTACTGACGCAACTGAGACGACCAGTGATCTGGATGAGACTACTCAACTCAATGGACTAGAATCAACTCCAGAAAATTTAAATCCTTTTGCCGCCGCCCTGGGTCAAGCCCAGAGTTCAGCCACAACTTCTAAAACTATTGAATATTCAACAAGTGAAGTCATCGGAAATAAAGCTCCAGAAGCTGGTGATGATGGCGATCCAACAGCTTCCAAACCCAGCGAAACCACAGTTTTTAATGCCGCTCAAGCCAGACAACTTGCCGAAGACACTCGAGCTTTAGATGAAACTAGAGTGGCTTTTGCTGGTCTCATGGCTCAGGCTCAAAGTGAAATTAAATTACCACCAAAAAATGCATCGAG
>DOZC01000033.1 GCA_003518205.1 Minisyncoccota bacterium
GGTAAGAAAAAGGTCAGTGCACCCAAACTCATGGCGTTCTGATGACTATACTCCGCCTGTTTGGCTTGATTGAAACCCAGAATTCGACTTAAGCCCTTGGGTAATGTAAATTGCCAATGACTCAGACGCGGAAAAACCTCAGTTAGTTGAGCTCCAATTAATAACATACTTAAACCCACCAGAATTGTTAAAAATCCCGTGACTGATAAAGAAAGTTGCAAAATCGATCCCACCCAACCAATGATTCCTCCCAGAATAAAAAACGCAATGATTCTGCCAAGATTAAAAAAGATATGAGGTGAAAATTTTTCCCAAGGGCTTGCTAGTGGTTGAAGTTTAGCAAATCTAGCCGCAGCTCCTAAAACCAACCCTCCGACCAAAGCCATACAAGTTGAAATTCCAGCAGTGATACCCACTAAGAAAACTACTGGGAGACTGGAAAAATTATTTGAAGCCGGACCACTAAGATTAAAAATGCCCAACCATTGAGCTATAAAATACAATCCAATTAAAACCACAGCCACTTTCGAAAGTTGGTTCCAATCTTCCTGGTGAGTTGAAATCAAAGGCAAGGCAGTATCTCGACCGAGAGTATAACCTGACTCCGTTATCACAGTTTGGACAGCTTGAGCATCCAAGTGACCTTTATAAGCAATTTCAGCCGTACCTTTGTGATAATTAACTTTTGCCCCTCTAATTCCGGCGACATCTTTTAAACCTTCCTCGATTAGAATCTCACACGAGCGACAGTGCATGCCTTGGATAAAAATGGTTTGCTTTTTCATAGTTTCACAACCTAGGTTTATTTTCTGTCTTGTTTGAGGCAATACTACACGATCAAAGATGAAGCGAAGATGAAGAAATAGCGGAGTGCTGCACATGAGCTGTTTTTTTTGAGTTTTTTGAGTTAAACTAGATTTCTTATGCTCAAAATTAAAACCGAACTATTAATTGGCCTAGGGCTGATGGTGTTGGTGTTGGGTATCGCTGGTTTTACTTTGTTGATCAAGTTGCGAACTCAAAATCAGATCTCAACTTCAATCATTAGTTTAACCGATTTAGCCAAACATTCTCAACCTGAGGATTGTTGGGTCGCTCTTAAAGGTAACGTTTATAATCTTTCAACTTTTATTTCCAAACATCCAGGTGGAGCCAAAGCGATTGAAACTAATTGCGGCAAAGACGGGACAGAGGTTTTTGAGACCAGATATGGCAAAGGTCCTCACCAAGCAGCTGCACTACTAGTCATTGCTGCTTTAAAAGTGGGAACTTTGCAATAAAATGCTGCCACTTACCTTCAAATCTAGCTTTTTATGGGCTAAAACCATCCATCGTTTGGCAATGTTTGGCAGTTTGGCGGCCATGAGCTTAACTGGAATCACAATTCTGGGCATGAAACTCAGAACCCAACTGCCTCAAATCGGATTGAGTTTTACTATCGTTCGAGAGCTTCACGAGCGGATGGGAACTTTGACTTTTCTCGGTTTTGGAGTCATGGCTTTAACTGGAATTTGGATGTATCTTTTTCCCTTATTACCCAAAACTAAATAACCAACCACAACATCAGACTACCCAAAAGAGCCACCCCCAAATATTCAGCTACAACTCTCAATGAAACCCGACCAGATTTCAGGTGAACTACAGTACCCCAAAGTACATAAAAAACTCCTAAAACCAGACTTACCAATCGTAAGGCCAATCTATTAGGCCACAAAAACCAAAATATGGCTGCCAAACCAGCCAAACCTAACACCAGACTCAGATAACGAAATATCACTGGCTTTAAATAATGAAGTTTGATTGACATATTAAAAAATTAACCCATTTCGATAACAGGCAATGAGTCCAGCGATGGTTAATAAATAAAGGATGTGAGCTAAGTTTTCGCCCACCAATCTCTCAGATCGAGCTAAATGGCTAACCCAAATCCAATCGCAAATTAGAGCGCTTAAGATTAAAATCACCGCCGAAATACTCAGGGCTTCAAAAATTAATTTGGGAGATAAAACTGGCTGAGATCGATTGAGTTGACTCACGGGTAATACGGCACTGGCTAAAATTGCTGGTTTTAGGGAGGAAATGTCGACAGTTGAACTGGTGCCGGAAACAGCTTGACTAACCTCAGTCGCTGATTGACTGGCGACTGCGGTAATATCATCAGTTAAAATTTCTGAATTTGAGCCTTCAATTTTGGGAGTGCCAAACATTTGAACCACTACAGTAGTTTCATAATCACCTAATTTACCATTGATCACGGCTACCCCAATCTCGCTATACCGATTATTAAGCAGATTAGCCCGATGAGTCGGGGAATTTAACCAAGCCTGAATCATGTCAGGAGTATTACTAAAATCTCGAGCCAAATTTTCCCCTGCTACTCGATAATAATAACCCACCTCAGCCATAAATTCCCAAGGTTGTTTTCCAGATGGAGAAATATGCGCCCAATATTGTTTATCGAGCATGTCTGCTCCCTTGCTGACAGCGGCAGCAGTTAAAAGATCATTAATTACCAATGGCTCCAAACCTTGAGAGCGACGCGCTTGGTTGGTTTGATCAATCACTTGTTCAGTTGTAATGGCCGAACTAAAACCTAAAACCTGAGGGAGTCCGGGAGCGATTTTCGGCAGCCAAGCCATCACTCCAGCCGCCCAAATCAATAACACCAAATAAAAAGCAAATGCCTCTGGATGAAGTACTTTGGGCCGATGAGCATTAGAGTGCCGAGGTTGAAATAAATGAGCTAGAGTTTCAAAAAAAGCCAACATGCTATTCCATTATGGCGACAAAATCCTAGCGACGCAACTTGGGAAACTGGCATGATACACTAGAACGATGTTTGACTGGACTCAGCGACTAACTCGATGGCAACTTGGTCTAATAATCGGTGGATTTTGTCTTAGTTTGGGTTTGTGGTTCTGGTTGGGTTGGCTGCAGCTTCATCGATTTCAAATTAAAACTCCAAGTCAAACTACCTCAACCTCCATCACTCCCACTCCCAGTCCAACTCCCGATCCTTTAGCTCCCATCAATGTTGCTTTGTTGGGTTTTGGCGGAGGCTCTCATCAGGGTGGTTTATTAACTGATACGATTATTGTCGCCAAAATTAAACCCAAATTGCATCAGGTATTGTTAATTTCAATTCCGCGAGATCTTTGGGTGGAAATCCCAGAGGCTAGCCTTTCCGCCAAAATCAACTCTGCCTACGCGCTGGGTTTTGATACTCGCCGCCATCTTGATCAAATCACTGGAGGAAAACTAGCCAAAACTACTTTAGGTCAAGTTTTAAATCAACCAATTGCTTACTACGCCGCCGTCAGTTTTAGTAGTTTTGAAAATGCTATTGACTCTCTGGGAGGAGTTACTCTAAAAGTACCAATGAGTTTTACGGATGAGTTTTATCCCATCGAAGGGAAAGAAACCGAAAGTTGTGATAAATCTGAAGCTGAAATTGCCGCTCTTTCCGCCACCCTTTCAGGATTTTCGCTGGAAAAACAGTTTGGCTGTCGCTATGAAAAACTTGAGTTTACAGCTGGAACCCAAACCCTTGATGCTGCCGCGGCCCTTAAATTTGTGAGGTCACGCCACTCTGACACTGCTGGCAATGATTTTAATCGCAGTCTTAGGCAACAAGCTCTAATTCAAGGCATAGTTCAAAAGCTTCTAACTCCATCAGTCTGGCCGAAACTTCCCAAACTTGCCAGCCAAATTTTAAAATCTCTTGATAGCGATATTACCGCCGATCAAATCGGCCAATGGTTGCTGACTTTCCCCAATCCCCAGCAATATAAGCTTCATAGTTTTAATTTTAATCTCGAAAATAGTTTGGTAGCCAGCCATAGTGCCGATGGCCAATATATTTTGGTTCCCAAACCTGAATTGGGTTGGTCGGGGCTCCAACAAATAGTCAGTGACTGGGAAATGGCCATAGCAACTCAAGCCAGTCAGGCCAGTCAGGCCAGTCAAAGTGCGATACAATCAGGCATATGACCAAGGTTGAGCAGTTTTTTGAAAACTATAAACCAATCAGTTTTGCCAATAAATCCATCATCATTAAACCGGATCAAATTTTAGAATCGGTTTATTATGTGACATCCGGTTTTGTGAAGCAAAGCGCTATTGGTCCAAATGGAGAAGAATTTATTTTAAATATTTTTCGTCCTGGTTCATTTTTTGCCATTTCAATTGCTATGCATCGTCGGGAGAGCTATTACGTCTTTGAGTCACTCACTGAAGTTGAGCTTGTCAAAGCTCCGACTAAAGATATTTTGCGTTTACTCAAAACTAACCCAGATTTGGCCTATGATTTATTATCTCGAATTACTTCGGGCATGAATAGCTTGATGACTCGAATGGAGGTTTTGATTTTTGGAAGTGCCAACCAAAAAGTCGCCGCTACCATTTGGCAAAATGCCCAACGATTTGGCAAAAAACTGGCTGACGGTACGATTTTAATCAAACTTCAATTAACTCATCAACAACTGGCCAGTTTAACTGGACTCACTCGTGAAACTGTGAGTATTGAGATGTCAAAATTGAAAAAACAAAAAATCTTAAATTATCAAGGCAAATCAATTACGATTTTGGATAGTTCTCGACTTAAAACTCTGGTGCCACCAACAACTTAATAATTAACGTGAAGATAGAAAGTATCTAGACCAGAATCAGAATGAGCAACACGAACATACCTTAGGTTGCAACCATTTTGTCCTCGATAACTACCTCTATAAAGGGTACCAGATTTGACGGCTCTAATTTCACTTGAACTGCTATTAATATCTATACCATTATGAAAAGAATAAATTCTCCCCACCCAAGTATTTTTAATGGCCCAAGTATGGCCAAAACCTTGGTTATATTGAATTCTGGATGAAATTGGCCAACTCCAACTTCCTGATGGATTAAATGAGTCTCCACCTGAGGAATTTTCATAATTAATCGAACTTAAATAATTAAAAGGATTGTGAGCTATGCCGTTTTCGCTAACAATAAAATGCAAATGAGTCCCGTTACTATTACATGATTCACCCTGAATTATACTGGCAATACGTTGACTTTCAGATATATATCCAACCTCAATTTCACTGCCTTTTCCAGCAATAATGTCATTTATGGCGTTTAATTCTGCAGTTGCCTGAGCCAAGAGATTTTGAAATTTCTTTTCATCATTCTGAGTTTGTTTCAATAAATTTTGCTGCACAGCTCGTTTGGATGTTAAATCCACTTTTTGTTTCTCAAGCTGAGTCTTTTTCTTTATGACCTCCCTCTGTTTCTTTTCACGAAGTTGTTTTTGTTCATCAAATAATAGTCTCTGAGATTCAGTTAGCTGCATCCCTCTTGCTGACTGCTGCTGTGCATCAGCTAGATAACGCAATCGAGTTAAAACCTGACTGAAAGATTTAGTTAGCAACATTTGAATTAGACCAGCTGTTTTTCTACTTTGCTTGTATTGTTGAGTGACTCGAGCGATTAATAATTTAGTTAAGTTGTCTAAAGACAAACTTAAATTGGAAATTGCCGCATCCAAACTAACAATTTCTTTCTCAAGAGAAAAAATTTCACCTAAGGTTTGATCTATCCTAATTTGTTGCAAATTAATCTCACCATTTAAAACTAAAATTGTGTTCTTTAGTGTTACTGCTGAAGATCGTGTTTCGTTTATATTGTTTTGATAGCAAATTTGTTTTTCTTCCAAACAATTAGAATAATTAGAATTATTCTTATCACAAGAATTTTTTTCGCAATCCTCAAGTGCTTGAACTGGTGATAAGCACAACCAACTGAAGCTAACAACAATAGCTAAAATTTTCCACATAACCCAGCCAGAAAATATTTCTGTTGATCTAAATAACTTTATCATGCTAAGG
>DOZC01000052.1 GCA_003518205.1 Minisyncoccota bacterium
GGGACATTTCTATTCAACGGAAAGGGGACATTTTAACTAAACGCTAACATACTAATTTCCCTCATTGCTCTCATAGTCAAGTTTTTGTCATACTGAAAGCATGCTGGTTGTCCTCACTAATTTTTGTCGCCGTTATCTAGGATTGGGATTGATTTTGCTCACCTTAGTAATCCTAAGAGTCCCGAATTTTTTTGAGCCCTATTGGTATGGCGATGAAGCCATTTATCTCACCATTGGTAATGCCATGAATCAGGGTGAAAAACTCTATACCGAGATTGTGGATCACAAAACCCCGCTGATTTACTATTTGGCTCGGGTGCCAGACCAAATTAGTTTTAGATGGCTGAATTTGGGTTGGATGCTGGTCACAACGGTTTTGTTTTATGGTTTAGCTCAAAAATTGTTTCAAAAAACCTGGCTCAGCACTTTGGTGACAGCCGTGTTTATGGTTTTAACCACTGTGCCGTGGTTTGAGGGTAACATTCCTAATGGCGAATTGTTTGTGATGGGATTTGTGTTAGCTGGTTTCACCATTTTGAGTCGAACTCAAATTTGGCATCAGTTTCTGACTGGCAAAACCGAAATTAAAAACCTCACCAAACCTCAGGAACTTATGACGTTACTAGTAGCGGGAGTTTTTATCGGCTTGGGTATTTTAACCAAGGTTCCGGCTTTATTGGATTTAGGAGCTGGGCTACTGATTTTTTGGTTTTTAGTTGTTCGGCTTCTCTGGCAAGCTCAGCCAAAAATTTTAGCAGTGATTCAAAAATTAATTCCGGCTGGTCTAGCATTTTTGAGCGGAGTCATTTTGCCGATTTTAGCTTCGATAGGTTATTTTATTTCTCGGGGTTCTGGGGCAGATTACCTTCAATTTGGCTTACTCTACAATTTACACTACACCCAAACTTGGAAACAGGATTATGGTTCGGTCTTTTTAAACTGGGCTTTTACATTGCCGGGCAAAACTATTTTGTTAGTAGTGGTAATTTTAGGATTGTCAATGCTGTCAAAAAAACTCAAGCCCTCGGCTCAATTTGCCCTAGCTTGGTTTGCAGCCGCGTTGTTTGCAGTTTTACTATCTAACCGGCCCTATCCCCATTATTTTATTCAGTTGGTACCGGCCGCGGCACTCTTGTTGGGAGTGGCCTTGGATGGTTTTACCGAGTTATTCAACTTTAAAAACTTGATCCGAGGAAGTCTGAGTCTTGGTTTGTCACTAGCAGCGTTTTGGTTAGTGACAGCCATTATGTTTAAACTTAACGCTGGGCTTTATGACACCAAAATTTATTATCAAAAATTTTGGAACTTGATGGTCGGAAAAATCACTCGAGTTGATTACAATCACAGTTTTGACAGTTTGGTGGCTGAAAACGAACTAGTGGCGGCTGATTTGGCTGTTATTAAACCCCACCGAATGTTTATCTGGGGCACCAATCCCACCCTTTATGCTCAAACCAAAATCGTTCCGGCCGGCAGATTTACCGTGGCTTTCCACATTCAAGATCTCAAGGTTTATGATCAAACTTTGCGAGAAATTGTCACCACAGCACCCGAAGTAATTATTGTAATGAAAAATGAGACTCAATCATTTCCAACTTTGAACGATTATATTGCCAAATATTACCAAGTGGCTAAAACTTATCCCAGAATGACGTTATACCGGTTGCGAATCTAATTTCCTCTGTAAAAGTGCGCTACAATAGAAGTTATGTCGCTTCGAGATCAACCAGATCAATTTAAAGTTGGTTCCAGTTTGCCATTTAACGCTCGATTGCCTTTTCGATGGTGTTTGAGTTTAAGTTTATTGAGTTTAGCCTTGGCTGGATTTGGTTTAACCTGGCTTCAACCCATGATTCCCTTACTTTATTCCGTCACCAACACCAGCCTTCAGCTGGTGAGTCGGTGGTGGATTTTAGTTTTTCCTGGTTTAGCAGTTTTATTTGCCCTGATACATTTAATTTTAGTTAGAGTTTTACGAGATTGGGCCGAAATTATTATCAGACTTATTGCCTGGAGTTGCGTAGTTTTGGAAATTATTTTATTACTTATCCAGATCAGGCTACTCTGGGTTTTAGGATAAGTTATGTGGGCATTTGGGATTAGCTTGGTTTTAGCAGCTTCCATTACTCCTGGAATCATTTGGTTATATCGCCAGTTGAATTGGGTGGACGATCCTACCAAAACAAATCATATCAAACAAACTCATCAAGAATGTGTGCCTCGAGGTGGTGGTTTAGTAATTTTATTGACAATTTTACTGACTAGCTGTTGGTTACTACCAATGGATAAATATTTAGTGGCAATTTTAATTGGAGCCGTAATTTTGGGAGTGGTGGGTTTAATCGATGATGTTTGGGATATTAGCCCATTCATCCGAATAATTACTGGCCTGCTAGCTAGTTTGGTGGTGGTAGGTGTTGGAATTGGAATTGCATACATCAGCAATCCTTTTGGACCAGGAGTAATTCAGCTGGATCAACCTCGTTTAGTTTTTGAGTGGGCAGGAAAAAGTCATCAGGTTTGGGTGTTGTCGTCATTATTCGCAATTTTCTTCATCAACTGGAACATGAATATTGTCAACTGGGCCAAAGGTGTGGATGGTCAACTTCCTGGTTTTGTGAGTGTGGCTGCAATCATGATTGGTTTGCTCTCCACTAGATTTCACGACATTCCGACTCAATTTACTACTGCCACCTTGAGTTTTATTGTGGCTGGAGCTTTTGCAGGATTGTTAATCTGGAATTGGTATCCCCAAAAAATTATGCCTGGTTATGGTGCTGGTAGTCTGGCGGGATTTTTTCTGAGCATCCTGGCTATTTTGTCGGGAGCTAAAGTGGCTACTACTTTGATGGTGCTGGCAATTCCCACCGCCGATGGCATTTTTACGATTGCTAGGAGGATTCTGGCCGGCAAATCCCCTTTTTGGGGTGATCGCGGCCACCTCCATCATAAGCTGATGGATGTGTTTGGCTGGGGGCGACGACGAATAGCAGTTTTTTACTGGCTTAGCTCCTTGATAATGGGAGGTTTGTCGCTTTGGTTGGACACGACTGGAAAAATTCTGGCTTTAACATTGGCAACCGGATTTGTTTTTGGAGTTTTAGTTTTAGCTAAATTTCGGCAAAATTCATTCAAGTAGAATTCCCCCTTGCATCCAAGTTGATGTTCCACTACAACCTAAAGCAATGACTCCTTTCCGGCTGGCTTATTTATTGCTGAAGTCTGCCAGACCTCGTCAATGGATTAAAAATCTGGCTCTTTACGCAGCCTTGATTTTTTCTGGCTTCTTTTTTTATGTACCCGGATCTGGAATTCCATATTTTTGGACTGTGACTCAAGCCTTTGGAATTTTTTGTTTGTTAACTTCGACCATTTATATTTTCAATGACGTGGTTGATGCGGCGGCTGATGGAGAGCATCCATTTAAGCGCAAACGCCCCATCGCTTCGGGCGAACTGCCAATTCCCATTGCAGTTTTTGCAGCTTTCGTGATCTTAGCTTTGGTTTTTTTCTTTTCCTTGGAATTTTCGAGTTTTTTTAGAATTGTCATTCTCGCCTATTTGTTATTGCAAATATTTTACGCAAAAGTTTTGAAGCACCAACCTATTTTGGATGTTATTTCTATTGCTACGGGTTTTTTGCTTCGCATCTACGCTGGTGCGGTGGTAGTCAACCTACACATGAATGTTTGGTTTTTACTAACTGTCGTTTCAGCTTCGTTATTTTTAGCTGTCGGCAAACGCCAAAGTGAGCGAACTTTACTCGGAGAAGCTAAACTGGGTAATACTCGACTGACTCTGCGAAAATATAGTCAACGGTTGCTAGATCAATATACTGGTATGTTTGCCAATGCTACTTGGCTAACCTATGCCATTTTTGCCTTTCAAAACAACATTGTTTTTGATCAGCCCGCCAATGAACGCTTTGTCAAGCTTTACACTTTATTACCTCGAACACTTCAGTCCGAAAAACTCTTGATGCTGACCCTACCATTTGTGATTTTTGGAGTCATGCGTTATTTAGCTTTAGTTTATGAAGAAAACCGCGGAGAATCTCCCGAATTGGTGCTACTTAAAGATAAAACTTTACTCACAGATGTTTTCGTTTGGGGAATCACAGTTTTTGCAGTGATTTATCTTTAATTCAGTTTTATTAACTGGTTGCCAAAAATTTCAAAACTAGCTCAATCGGCAAACCATGAGTAAAGCTAGTCAGCGAGCCGGAAACCCAAGCGATTAAAGCCATTCCACTATCATAAGCAGGAGAAAAAGCTGCCGACCAAGTCAACACTGGCTGATTAATCACATATTGATCAATCTCATTATCTGAGAGTTGTCGGAATTCTGCCTCAACTTTAACTGTCGTTTTTAAAGTCTGGCCAGTAGCCAAATTTAAACAACAAAGACCAGTGTGTACATTAATAATGTTGCCTGACTGAAGTCGCAACATCTCCCTCGCCTCAGTTAAACTTCGAGGTTTTTCTAAAATTTTATTAGCTAAAACCACAAAAGTGTCAGCTGCAATAATTTTTGTTTGAGGGTATTGAGTCAACACGAGTGAGGAGTTACTCACCGTCACTGCTTTTGCAATCGCAATACTTAAAGCTCGCTGATTTAAGTTGGGACTAGCAACAGCCTTTTCATCTAATTCAGCTGGTATGGCTAAAAAAAACTACTCCTGCTGCGCGCAAAATAATTTGACGTTGTGGTGAGGCCGAGGCCAAAATGATCATGGCTCTGATTTTACCAGTATTTCCCGCACCAAGGCCACATCTTGCTCCATTTGAGCTACTAAAGATTTTGAATCAGAAAACTTGGTGACTTCCCGCAATTTTTGCACTACCAAGACAGAGATTTCGGCTTGCAGCATTTGAGAATTAGGCAAGTTTTTGGAAGTTAAGACAAAAACTTCTAGAGTTCTTTTGAATTTTCCAAAAGTCGGCACTTCACCATAATGCAGGGCTCCAGGATACTTCTGACCATCAAGCCAGATCCAAACTGCATAAATTCCAGGAGTTAAAACCAGATTCCATGGAATAGCCAAATTTATAGTGGGAAAACCTAAAGTTTGACCCCGACCATCGCCAGCAACTTTGTGACTTTGAAACTTGACTGGCAAACCATTTTTGCCGGTTCGGGCTACTTGCCAGGCGGCTAAAAACAAAACTCCAGCGGCTAAATATTGCGAAGAATCCAAAACTACGTGATAAACCACTCCATCTATCAACACCGCCAGCATTGGAAAAGCCAGTTCCAGAATCGTGGCCACAGATGGAGAGGTTGTGGCTAAACCTCGATAATAGATCGCCAAACCCACCAAACCGGTTGATAAGGCAATCATCAACAGAGTTCCGATTTGAGTTGGTGTTACGCTGGTTAAAGCTTGTTGAGATGGCCAAAGCCAGAGCATTAAGCCAGCCACTAGAGTAGCGATTCCAAATCTGACTCCCAAGGTTGTCACATTAGATTGAGTTTGTAACAAAAGCCGCGAAAAAACCGTCGAACTGCCCCAAGCCACAGCTGCAGCTAAAGCAAATCCTGCCGCTTTAAGTGTGCCCGCTCCAGTCAAAAAATTTACTTGCCCAAGCGGGAAAGTCACAAAATAAGCCGCTCCTAAGGCTGCCATTGACCACAACCAGCGGCTCTTGGAGGGTCGCTCACCCAACATCCAAACAGAAGTAATCAAAACAAAAACTGGTTGAAGTTTTTGAAGCAGAAACACTACACTAAAGGGCAAAAACTGAACTGACAAAAGCGCTGTGGTAAACCAAAGTGTCCCCAAAACGCTACTCAATATCGCAATCCAAGCTCCCCAACTCCACTGTCGCCAATGCCACTGCTTCACTTCAGCAAAAATTTTAACTGTAAATGGCGCCAGCAAAACTAGTCCCACCAAATGTTCCAAAAACACAATGGTTAGAGGGGGTAGGCTATATAAACTTCGCCGTAATAAACCATCTAAAGCCCAAAGTACTGCTGCTAAAACGATTAAAACTGATCCCGTCATAATGTGATGATTTTACTCTATCTCGAGTTGAGCAACTGTGAGCTAGACTACAGACAAACAAAAATATAACTGAGTGCCTGATGATTAAAACCAAATCCTGATCAAATCAACAATTTTACTCGACAGTTAGCTAAACTTCACCTACAATCAGGGCATGTCGATTCGCAAAGCCATCATTGCTACTGCTGGATTTGGAACTAGATTCCTGCCTATTAGCAAAACCATTCAAAAAGAAATGTTGCCTATTTTAGATCGACCTTTAGTGGACTATTTGGTAACTGACGCAGTGGCAGCTGGAATTGAGGAAATCATTTTTATCGTCAACGAGCACAACGATCAAGTGATTCATTATTACCGCGAGAATCGCCGGCTTTATGAATATCTCAAGCGAATGAATAAAATTGCTACTTATGAAAAAGTTGCCAGGCTTCATTCTCAAGCTAAGTTTACTTTCATTAGACAGCTCGATAACGATCTTTACGGCACTGCCACCCCATTAAAATTAGCTGAGGCGGCTGTTAAAGATGAGGCAGCTTTTCTAGTGCTCATGGGAGACGACTTCATTTATAACGCAGATGGCAGCTCGGCTGTAGCTGAAATGCTGCAAACTCACGCCAAATCTCAAGCAGCGGGATTAATTACCTGTGTGACTAAACCCGATGAAGTTTTGCATAAATATGGTATTGCTGAATTAAAAACCCAAGGAGAGTTTCAATTTTTAACCAATTTAATTGAGAAACCTGCTATTGGCACCGCTCCTTCAAATTTAGCTAACATCAGTAAATATATTATGACTCCAGAAGTTTTTGAGATTTTGAAAACCCAAAAACCCAATCCCCAATCTGGTGAACTTTATATTACTGATACTATTTTGGAACTGGCCAAACGTCAATCTGTGGTAGTTCACACTCCCACTGGTGAATATCTAGATGGTGGTTATTTAGCTGGATGGATCAAGGCGAATTTGATTTTAGTGCAATCGAGGCCTGAGCTTAAAGCTGAAATCTCCCAGTTCATTGCAGAGCGACAGCTGTTTTAAGCATGACAATTTCGCCCTCATTATCAGCTGGAGTGAATTGGCGAAATCCCAAACTTTGGTAAACTTTTTTGGCTGGCAAATTTGTGGCTTGAGTTTGCAACCAAAGCTGACCGGTTGGAAAAGCCTGCCAGAGCGGAGTTTGACTAAAATATTCAAAAGCTGCTTCCAGCAAGGGTTTGGCTAAACCTTGACCTCGCACTTGGGCATAAAGTCTGATGGCAAAAGTCAGTTGGTATTTTGTCAACTCAACGGATGGTTGAAATAGCAGTTCTGCTGAAACTAATTCTGGTAAAGATTTTTGACTTAGCCAAACAATTCCCAACAAGTGATTTTGGGGCGAAATCAAACTCAAAATTTCATGAGGCTGCCCCAACCAGTTCTCCAAAGCTTTGACCGAACCAAATCGAGTTGCGTCATGAGTGGTTTTCCTAACTAGGAAATCAGATTGACTCAGCTGCAGTAATTCTGTTTGTTGATCAAGAGTTAAACCTGGTTGCAACCATAACTCTGGAGTAGTTGTTGTTTTGGTGCGCCACAGCCAGCGCTTTGTTTGAATCATAATTTTTATATATTTCCTCGCAGCAACATAGCATCTACCACTCGCTTGACTGCAGTGGCATAGGTGGCCAGTCTGCCAGGAAGTTTTTGAGTGGTTTTTATTTGCCACATTTGGTCAAAAGATTGATCCATCAGGACTTTTAACTTTGAAATTACCTCAGTTTTAGGCCAAGCATAGCCCTGAAGATTTTGGACCCATTCAAAATATGATGTGGTCACCCCACCAGCATTGGCTAAAACATCTGGAATAACTTCAATTTTTCTTGTAGCCAAAATTTCATCGGCCTCGGGGGTAGTTGGACCATTGGCCATCTCCAGTACGGCTTTGGCACGGATTAATGGTGCTGTTTCAGTCGTAATCACATTTTCTAAAGCCGCTGGCACTAATACTGTCACCGGCAAAGCTAATAGTTCAGCGTTGGTGATGACTTTACCCAAACCAGTTTGACCCACCGAACCAGTAGTTTTTTTGGCTGCTAAAACTTGCTCTGGGTCTAAACCTTTGGGCTCATAAATTCCGCCTTTGGAATCAGAAACTGCCGCGACTTTAAAACCTGCTTTAGCACTGTGATAAGCAAACCAATAGCCCACATTGCCAAATCCCTGAATTGCCACCGAGATTTTTTTATGATCTGTTTGACTCAGTTTTTCAGCTAACTTGATCAAAGTAAACACTCCCGCCAAACCAGTGGCCTCTTCTCGGCCTTCTGAACCACCCAACCCTAGAGGTTTGCCAGTAAAAGTCGCCAGGGGATTAACTTCAAACGCTGTCTGACCCTGTTCCAATTTAGCTCGCTGGGCTTTCTGATATTCATCTACCATCCAAGCCATGATTTGGCCGGTAGTATTAACATCTGGAGCCGGTACATCCACCCAGGGTCCAATCCAGGGCGCCAACCAGGCGGCGTACGCTCGACTTAATCGTTCTAACTCAGTTAAACTCAAAAGCTTGGGATCCACCACGATACCACCTTTGGCGCCACCATAAGGAATACCGGTGACCGCACATTTCCAGGTCATCCAGGTGGACAAAGCCTTGACTTCCGCCTCAGTCACATTCGGGTGAAATCTAATCCCACCTTTGTATGGACCGCGGGCGGCATTATGCTGAGCTCTAAAAGCTAAAAATTTCCGAAACTTCCCAGAATCAAGTTGAATTTTAAGTTGGGTCTTGAGCATTCGATCTGGAGTTTTTAAACGCTTAATAGCAGTTTCAAATTTTTTGAGTTGACCAGCTGATTCGGCATAAAGCGGTCGCAGCACCGCAGCCACATGATCTAGTTGAACTAGGGCATTTTGGTAGGGATCAGATTGGTGAGACATAAAAAAAATCTTTCTAATTTGTTTCTAGCCACCGCTCGGCATCCAAAGCAGCCTGACAACCCATGCCAGCGGCAGTGATAGCTTGTTTATATCGCAAATCCACCACATCTCCCGCCGCAAAGACTCCTTCAATCGAAGTCATGGTTGGAAACTGAACCAAACCAGCTTTCAAGGCCTGACTAGCTCGAGTTAAACCTAATTCGCTATAACTTTGACTGGTCACAATATATCCGTGAGCATCTAACTCCAACTGCCCCGCAAACACACCGCTTACGGGCTTATGTCCAATAGCCATAAATAAACCATCAGCTGGCAACTCTTGTTTGATGATTTTGCCATCAGTCTCGATTGTTTCCAAACCAATTCTTTCGATTTTGTCAGTGCCGATAATCTCAGTTACCGTAGTTTTCCAACGAACTTTGATTTGGGGATGGTTTAGAACTCGATCCTGCATAATTTTGCTGGCTCGAAAACTATCTCGTCGGTGCAAGATCGTGACTTGATCGGTAAACTTGGCAAGTGCTAGTGCATCTTCCATGGCGCTATCACCTCCTCCAACTACAAAAACGCGTTTTTGCCTAAAGAAGGCTGCATCGCAAACAGCACAAACACTTAAGCCTTTGCCCAAGAATGATTGCTCATTCTCCAAGCCCAGCATAACTCCACTCGCTCCAGTACTAACTACAACAGCTTCAGCCAAAATTTCAGCCGGTTGGTGTTTAATAGTTGCGGTAATCTCCGCCATCCTATTGGGTTCTGATCGTTTGTATTCATCGGGACTAACTCCCTTGGGTAAGCTAGTCCAAAGTTGAAAAGGTCGCTGGGAAAAATCTACCGCCGTAATGAGTTGATCTTTAACTTCCGCTCCAAATCGAGCGGCTTGCTGCCTTAAACTCCACATAAATTTTGGGCCCATCACGCCTTCCGGAAAACCGGGAAAGTTTTCCAGCTCAGTGGTATACATTAACTGACCGCCGCTCTCCACCCCGGTATAAACTGCCGGAGCCATTTGAGCCCGAGCAGTATAAATGGCAGCGGTATAACCAGCCGGTCCTGAACCTATGATAACTAAACGTTTCTTTTCCGACATAGCTGTGTTGCCTTAAATAACTGGCTAACTAACTTTTAAAGCTTTTTCAAGCATCTGACGATAACCTTCTTCGCCTGGAAAACCAACTTGACGATCAATAATTTCGATTTGGTCGGTTGGGGATTTTTTAAAGATAATCACTGTCGGAATACTCATTACGCCGTACTGTTGAGCAATTTCACCATTTTCATCCACATCCAGCTTGGCGATGATAGCTTGACCAGCGTATTCTTTAGCCAATTTATCAATCACCGGAGCCGCCATTTGACAGGGACCACACCAATGAGCAAAGAAATCTACCATGACGGGTTGATTGGTTCCCATTAAGGTTGATTGAAAATCAGCCACAGTGAGATGTCTGGCTCCATCGGTTTTTGTTTCAGAATCTGACATAATTGCCTTTCAGTTTCTTAAATTAATTTCTAAATAACTCTTTTAATAATTCATCCAAATCTTCAAGTCGACGCTCCTTAGTGCAGCGAGTGGCTTCACCAGTTAATAAATCTCGAGCCACGCGACTAAGAGAATTGCGAGCCGCGATCACTTGTCTCACAATATCAATACAAGTCCGTTCATCTTCATACATGCTAATCAAACCATCAAGTTGACCTCGAATTCGGCGCAGTTGAACTAAAACTTGATCAGAGTTTTTTGGAGCCTCATCGATGATAACTGGAGTTGTTGAAAATTGAGAACTGCAACAATTCATAGCGTTTTTAAGATACCCCCATGGGGTATATGTTGTCAAGCAGGATTTGGGTGGCACCAAGCTTGAGCTGAGCAAAATTTGATCTTGATGCAACCAAACCTAACGTAGTTTTTGTTGCAAAGTCACAATTTGCTGTAGTAAGCGACCAATTTCCTGATCATTTGCCGGAGTTTTGGTTTGCAATCCATCGAGTCGATTCAACTGGGTTTGAATTTTTTGGAGTTCGTGTTGAAAATGAAGTTTTTTGAGTTCCGGAATAATTTTTTGCCACTCCTCAGTGATAGCTGACGGCTCCACAATTTCATCAAATAGTGGATTTGAAAACCACAGAAACACTTGAGCTTGAAGGTCGCTGGCTAGAGATTGAGAAAATTTTCCTAAATCAAAGGCTTTTTTAGCATTTGCTTCAATCAAAAGTTTTTCCAACACCGTCTGACTACCAAACTCGAGCAATTTTAATTCCATCAACTCAGTGACTCGCTCTAATAATTCGGGGGTTGAACTATGAAGCATCAAATATAAAGCGTATTGTTCCAGCTGCTGTTTTTTGGTCAACGCAATTGGTTCTACAGCATCAGATTTTTTTGGCATTTGTCGAAGTGATTGAGGGGAATTTTTGGGCTGGGCAAATTTGATCAAATCTTTGGCTACCAAATCGGCTCTGACATTTATAGCCGTGGCTAGTTTTTGGAGATAAAAATCTTGTTCCACCGCATGAGTAATCCGACTAAAAACCGGAGCTAACTCATCAATAATTTGTTTTTTGCCATCAGGAGTCTGAGGGTTAAATCTTTCTAGTGCCGCCCGAAGTAAAAACTCATAAGCTGAAACTGACTGCTCAGCCAGAGTCCGCCAAAGTTTGGGATTAGTTCTGGCGATCTCATCTGGATCTTTACCACTCAATCCCGCCGCCAAAAGTTCCGGAGAGTGACCAAAATCAATTACCCGCAACTCCAAAGGCGTGGCCGCAATCAATTCTATAGCTCGTTGAGTCGCTTTAATACCAGCTCCATCTGCATCTAAAGCCAGCAAAACTTGATTGGCTACACGACCAAGAAGTTTAATTTGACCCTCAGTTAAAGCCGAGCCTTTGATAGCCACCACCTGATTAACATGAGCTTGAGTCGAAGAGATTAAATCAAACTCACCTTCCATCACAATAACTTGGTTAAGTTTTTTAATTTCATGAAACAGCTCACTATAACCGTAAAGCAACTCTGATTTGTGATACAACCCAGTTTCGGGAGAATTAATATATTTTGCCTCTTTGGCATTTGCGTTTAACAGGCGACCGGAAAACCCCACCACCTGACCTCGGTGATTTCGTAGCGGGAACATGAGTCGGCCTCGAAATCGATCATAAGCTCGATTTTGTTGACCCATGACCACTAGTCCAGCTCGGTCTAAATCTGCGATGGTATAAGATTTTTTTTGAGTTAAATACTTAATCAATTCATCCCAAGAAGGCAAGGCCAATCCTAATTGAAATAACTTGATCGATTCTTGAGTCACTCCTCGCTGTTTGAGATAAGCTCGACCGGCTTCACCAGCTCGATGTTTGGTTAATAAATAGTGATAATATTCCCGAGTTAAATCTAAAATCTCCAAAGATTTTTCTCTGATGGCATCATCGCCAGTTGGCGCAAACGACTCAAGTATAATTCCAGCTTTGTCAGCTAACATTTTCAAACTCTCCGAGAAAGTCATGCCTTCATATCGTTCCAAAAACTCAAACACGTCACCGCTGGCGCCGCATCCAAAACAACGATAGCGTTGCATGGCTTCACTCACAAAAAATGACGGGGATTTTTCGCTATGAAAAGGACACAAACCTCGAAAATTCACGCCGGATCGATCCAACTTAATCCGTTCGCCAATGATTTCCACCAAACTAGTGGCTTGCTTGATTGCTTGAATTTGAGACATAGGTTTCCAAAAAATTTGGCTAGTTCATTTTAGCGCACTTTGACTCAAAAGCGAAAGAAAACCAAAACTGACCTTGGTTTTAACTTGTGATAAGCTAGAGTTATGAAAAAATTTTCCATTAAACCCGCCTCAGTTAAGCCAAATCCAACCAAATCTCTGCCGATTAAGCCTGAACATCCCAATTATTCCACTCCCTTCAATGAATATTTTCGATTATTAAACGAGGTTGATGGCAAACAGCGTTACTCCGATGAGTTTGGATCAATCATGATTTTGGGATTAGTCGAAGAAGTTGGAGAAATGGCCAGAGCCTATTTGGCCAAACATGGCCGGAAAAAACTCAATTTAGCGGCTCAAAGTGATGAAACTTATCGCGAAGAATTGGGTGACTTACTCCTCACAATTTTGCGCTTTGCCAGAATTAAAAAAATCAATTTAGATGAACGGGTTCGTTATTCCATCGATAAAGTTAAAGCCAGAAAGCTCAAACCTAAGGAATAACCATGATCAAATGTCAATTTGAAAATGGTGGTCAGGCTAATCTACGTCACGTGGTAGTTGATACTATCGTGCTCAACTCAGATCAAACCCAAGTTTTACTAGTGAAACGAGTCGCCAAATTATTGGAAGGTGGCAAGTGGGCTTTGGTGGGAGGTTATGTGGAACGAGATGAAACTTTGGCTGAAGCTGTGAGGCGAGAAGTTAAAGAAGAAACTGGTTATGAAATTGATACTCCAACTTTAATAAAAATTAATGATTCTCCCCACCGTCCTCATGAAGACCGCCAAAATGTGTCATTTGTGTTTGTGTGTCATGTTAAAACTAAAACAGGCTCAGCTGATTGGGAAAGCTCAGCTCAGCAATGGTTTAATCTCACTGATTTGCCTGCTTTAGAAACAATTGCTTTTGATCACGGCCAAAACCTAAAATTTTGGTTAGCGAGTCAACAAAAAACCTAAATTTCCTAGGTTTTTTTGGGTCGCAACCACGTCACTCCCCAATAAACGAGTGGAGTTTCAAAAACTGAAAAACTACATTTAAGTAACCAATAGGGCAAAATTAAACTTACCAAAAACTGCCAATTAGCTGCTAGAGGTTTTTCCAAAGCATAAAAAGCTAACGTCATAAAGATTGAAGTATCCACAAATTGTGAAGCAAAATTTGACAGATTGTTGCGCAACCATAATTTACTTTGACCGAATTTAGCTCGGAGTTTGGCGAAAACCCAAACATCCAATAACTCGGCACTGGCAAAAGCTATCAAGCTGGCCGAGGCAATGCGCAGACTTTGAGTAAAAATTAAATCGTAGGCCGCTTCACTAGTTTGAAAGCGCGATGATGGTGGTAAATGAGTGGCTATCAAACCAAATCCCAACAACAAGGCCACCATTAACAACCCCGACCAAACTACACTTTTGGCTCTGGCTCTACCAAAAACTTCACTAATGACATCATTGATTGTAAAGACAATCGGTAGAATAAAAATCGCCACACTCGCGTTGAGTTGGTAGCTTCCCAATTTCACCAAAGGAAAAGTCTTACCTCCCATTAATTCAGCCACCAAAATACAAAAAATATAAAGTGCAACTAGAAGATCCAGTTTTTCAATTTTTGGTTTTGGCTGCGACATGGGGAGAGTATATCATCCAATCACCACCCTAGCATCCAAAGCCACTGCTCCCTGACCCTGACTCAAACCCAAGAGCGGATTAATGTCTAATTCAATAATTTCGGGAAAATCCATCACTAACTGTGATAAACGACAAAGTGCTGCAACCAAGGCCTCAGTATCTACTGGGGGTTGGCCGCGCACACCTTTAAACAAAGCCGCCACTTTAAGGCTCTCAATTAATCGGCGAGCCTCGGTTTCTGTTAGGGGAGCAAAAGCGAAGACCACATCTTTGATCACTTCCACGTAGATTCCACCCAGACCGAACATGAGTAGAGTTCCCAAACCGGAAATTTGAGTCGCACCTAAAATTAATTCTTGACCTTGGCTAGGAGCCATCTCCATCAAAATCACTCCGTTAAGTTTGGCTTCTGGTTGATGACTCAACACAACTTGCTGCATTTCCATAAATTTCTCAGTTACGTTTTCAGCCGTAATATTCAGCATCACTCCTCCCACATCACTTTTGTGCAAAATATCGGGAGAAACAATTTTCATGGCAAATTTTCCGGAATTTCCGCGTAATAATTCGGCCGCTTGCTGGGCAGTTTCAGCGTGAGCCCGCTTCAAAAGTGGAAAATTGTAATTGGCTAAAATTTCTAAAGCTTCAGCTTCGGGAAAATTGGTTTGACCCCGAGATTTGGCAGCGGCAAAAATTTCTTTAACTCGAGCTGAATTGACATCAGTGAAAACCTTCACCTCGCCCTTTTGAGTTTGGCTCCAAGTATAGAAACGACCAAATATGGCCATGGCTTTGGCGGCAGATTCGGGGAAATCAGTGGTCACCACTCCAGCTTCTTTCATGAGTTTGATTCCAGGTTCAACAATTTCACTTCCCATAAAACTCACTGCGATGGGTTTGCGAGAATTATGGCGTAAATTAATTATGGCGTGAGCTGTGCGAGTCACTTCAGTCATTGATTGAGGAGTTAGAACTACAATCAAACCATCGACATTGGGATCTCGTTCCACCAAAGTCAGAGCTTGCTCGTAGCGGTCACTCATAGCATCACCCAAAACATCGATGGGATTTTTAACACTGGCAGCAGGGGGTAAAACAGCTTTTAAAGCCTCAGTAGTTTCTGATGCAAGTTTAGCTAACTGCAAACCATTATCAATAACTTCATCGGTAGTCAGCACTCCTGGTCCGCCCGCATTGGTGATGATGGCGACTTTTTCTAATTTTCCGAGTTGGTTTTTCGAAAAGATTTTGGCAAACTCAAACAACTCACTAATACTGACTGCTCGAATGGCGCCACTCTGATTAAACAAAGCGGTGTAGGCTGCGTCACCCGCACTTAAAGAACCAGTGTGTGACGCCACCGCCGTCGCTCCCTCAGTAGTCCGACCGGCTTTAATAAACAAAACTGGTTTGGGGTTGGGACCTCGAGTAATTTTTTGAATTGCCGCAATTAATTGGTTGGCACCGGTCAACTGCTCCACATAAATAGCAATGACGGCAGTTTTGGGATCTTCAGCAAAATATTCGATTAACCTCAGTTCGTTCACATCAGCTTTATTACCAATACTCACAAATTTTGAAAAACCGATTCCTAGCTCTTTGGCATAATCCAACACTGCCGTACACAAAGCCCCACTTTGAGAAATAAAAGCAATATTTCCAGCCTTGGGCATTGTGGCCGCAAAAGAGGCATTCATCTTGATTTCGGCATTGAGCACTCCCAAACAATTGGGGCCAATTAGAGAAACCCCCAATTGAGCACAGAGTTGAGCTAACTCGGTTTCCTGCTCCAGATTGCCAATTTCCTTATACCCCGCCGAAATTACCACTATGGCAGTGGCTCCTCGCGCAGCCGCTTCTCGCACCATTTGAAGCACTGATGTGGTGGGTACCGCAATAACTGCTAAATCAATTTGACCTGGAATTTCACCCACCGTGGCATACACTTGACGCCCGTACAACACATCGGCTTTAGGGTTAACGGGATAAATCTCTCCTTGATAACCCTGGGTGACCAAGTTTTTAATGATGTCATTACCAACAGTTTTGATTTTACGCGAAGCCCCGATAACGGCAATGGCTTTGGGATAAAAAAGGGCAGAAAATGACATTTTTGAGTTCCTAAAATTAACTATATTCACTGTAGCAAAATATTGAGATCTTGTCTCCGTGAGGGTTTTGGGCTACAACCAAAGTCACTTATGTTAGACATTTACACTGAATCAGTAGTCATTCATCGAAAAAATATCGGCAAACTGGGAGTTACAGCTCTGACTCCAGCCAAAACTAAAGCAGATTTATCGCTACTTTATACTCCTGGAGTAGCTGAACCCTGTCGCATCATCGCTAAAGATCCCAGCCAAGCTTATGATCTAACCTGGAAGGGGCGCACTATTGCCGTTATTTCCGATGGCTCAGCTGTTTTGGGGTTGGGTAACATCGGTCCTCTGGCAGCTTTACCCGTAATGGAAGGCAAAGCTTTGCTCATGAAGGAGTTCGGCGGCATTGATGCTGTGCCCATCGTGTTGGATACTCAAGATCCAGCTAAAATTATTGAAACTGTCAAACAATTAGCGCCAACTTTTGCTGGCATCAATCTTGAGGATATTTCAGCCCCCCGTTGTTTTCAAATCGAAGAAGTCCTCCAAGATATCGGCATTCCAGTTTTTCATGATGATCAGCACGGCACCGCCATCGTGGTTTTTGCAGCCCTTCAAAATGCCGCCAAAGTAGTCGGCAAACCATTTGAATCATTGAAAGTGGTGGTGGTCGGAGCTGGAGCAGCCGGAATGGCCATCACCAGAATGTTGCTGGGAGTCAGTTGCTTGGCTGGTAGCTGTCAAAGATTATTAAATCATCCCAGCGTCGCTGACGTTATCGCTGTAGATAGTAAAGGTGCTCTGGTTCCGGGTCGCAGTCACCAAAATATTTATAAACAAGCTATTGCAGGCTTATCAAATCGCACTCAAAAATCTGGATCTTTAGCTGAAGTTATCGTGGGGGCTGATGTGGTAGTCGGGGTTTCCGGCCCCCACAACATCACTCCAGAAATGATTCATAAAATGGCCCCTAAAGCTATGGTTTTTGCCATGGCCAATCCGGTGCCCGAAATCATGCCCAGTGAAGCACTTGAGGCTGGAGCCATGATTGTGGCCTCTGGTCGGAGTGATTTTGCTAATCAAATCAATAATGTTTTGGCTTTCCCCGGAATTTTTAGAGCAGTAGTTCATGGCAGGTTAAAAAAACTTGATTTGAACATGAAATATGCTGCCGCTCAGGCCATCGCTGACTTGGTTCCCCATCCAAATGCAGAGCTAATAGTCCCCAGTCCTTTTGAACCAAAACTAGCTGAAAATGTGGCTCAAGCCATCCTCAAATCTCAGTCAAACTCATAACCAATTTGGTCTAACCATCGCTAATTCATTAGCACCAATAAGTAACATCAAAATTCGCTCTAAACCCAAACCGATGCCTGCGTAAGGCATTGAGTGGAGTTGGCTTAGAGAATTCAAAAAACTTTCGTCCAGAGGTGACAAAATTAAACCAGCCAATTGTCTTTTTTCAGCTTCGGTTTTAAAAGCTGTTTTGACTATATCTACAGCTGTTTGTTCGCGATTGCCGTTTCCTAATTCAATTCCTTGCCAATAAACTTCGAACCGATCAGCTAAGTGCGGTTTTTGAGCCTTAATCGCTGATAAAGGTGAAATTAAAGCCGGAAATTCAGTTAAAAAAATTGGCTCTAAGCCCAATTGTGGCTCAATTTCATTCAAAAAAACTTGATTAAATAACTGCTCCCAAGTGGTGGTCGAGCCGACGATTAAACCCCGGGCTTGGCACCAGTTTTTCATCGCGCTATCTGTCTGAAGTTCGGTTAAATCTGTTCCAGTGATGCTCAAAAATTTTTCTGCCAAAGACACCGTTCGCCATTTTAAAGGTGATAATTGAGGAGCCAAATTTGTCATCAAAAAAGCCATTAAATCTTTGACATCTGAGATAATTTTCGTCAAATTGCCAGTTTGACGATACCACTCCAGCATGGTGAATTCTGGTTGATGCCAAGAACCAACCGCCTCCAAGTTGCGGAAGCTTTGACCCAACCCAAACACCGGCTCAATTCCAACACTTAAAGCTTGTTTCAGAGTTTTTTCCGGTGAGGTCGTCAAAAACAATTGATGATTTTTTTCAGAAGTTTGCCACTGAGTCACAAAGGGATAAATTGTAGGTTCTGATGGAACGTGAGTTTGCAAAACCGAAATTTGAACTTCGGTAAAATCTCGATCTTTGAAAAACTGCCGCACTAGTTGAAATAATTTCGCTTGAAGCAAAAATTTAGATTTTAGAGTTTGCATAATTAAAGTTTGATTTTAGATTACTTCTGGGGCAATTTTTTTAAATAAGGTTTAATCCCACACATAAAATCAGGCTGACTACAACCCAAACAACCTTGGAATTCATTAGTTTGAGACCAACTTTCCAATCGCTGTCGTAATTTAGCAATTAACCCAGCTGGAGACTCGGTCATCTTCCCCAGCGGCATCGTGCCTTCGCAACAACCATAAACTTGGCCATCCGAAGCCACTGCAATTTGATAACAACCTAATTCTGGCGACGGAAAAACCCGACGAGTTTGCATCAGTTCTAGCATCTCAGATTGAGTTAAAAAATCGAATCCAGTCACCTGTCCCAAAATATTCGCCACTGGATGTGTTTCCAAATAGAGCGGTGGTTTTCGCGGGTGATAAGTGATGGGCGGCAGTACCCCTAACTCTTTTTTGAGCTCAATTTCAAACTCATCAATCAAATTTAAATTTTGGTGATGCACAATTGAAAAAACTTCACAATGACACCCCAGCTTTATCGCATGTCGCAGAAAATTAATGGATTTTTGATAATTACCCAAACCCCGATTAGCATCATGGAGTTTTTCTATGCCATCAATTGAAACTATAAAATTGACTGAATTAGGGTGTTGAATTTTTTTTAAAACATTGATCGTGCCATTAGTGATGACTTGAATAAAAAGACTCTGTTGAGTTAAAGTATTGATGAGATCAGGAAAATTAGCTAAGGCCAAAACCTCACCGCCACAAAAAGTGATCGTCTCTAATTTTTGAACTTTTTGATACGCCGTGACAAAATCTAGAATCTGAGTTGAGGTTAAAATGGGACTGGTTTTTCGAGTGTAACAAATTTGACAGTTTAAATTACATCGCTCTAGAGGATTGATATAAATGTGTTTTAAAGCGTTGGCTAGTTGAACAGCGGCGACTTGGGCAATCATAATGAAAATAGTCTGATTTTTCAGGCTGAATCATATCATATGCAACTTTAAAAACCCAATTTTATTGAATAATTCTGACTCCACCTAAATCCTCAAAATTAAAATCATGGGATTTGTGAATCGAACCAATAAAAATATTGTTATGTTGAATGTGATATCGATTGGCGTAGTTTTTGACTACTTCAGGACCAAATAAAAGTTT
>DOZC01000054.1 GCA_003518205.1 Minisyncoccota bacterium
TACACAAAACTATTGACACACTCAAATACAGCATTTGAACTTGAATTGTTTTCTTTTTTACATAAACTCGGATTGGGCGTTACTCTTAAGGATCCCAACCCAGATCTTATGATAAGTACCAATAAACTTGATTACAACGTTGAGTGTAAACGTCCTGCCTCAAGACATTCAATTGAAAAAAATATTAGAAAAGGGTTAAAACAGCTTAGGAAACCATCGATTTCTGCAAATGTCCCCACCTTAGCTTTGTCCTTAGATAAGGTATTCCAAGATGGTGACCTAATTTTTCATTCAAATGATGAAAATGCTGCTTTAGCAGGTTTAGATAAATTGCTTTTTGATTTTGCGAATGAAAATAAAAGTATGCTTAGTAAGCTGTGTGGGGCTAGTCCGTGTGTGGTTTTATATTATTTATCATGCTTATCTGGATTTGCAGATAACTCACCAATGGCAAGTACTACATATATGGTCGGCAATATTTTCAACTTTGATACTGATATGTCGCATAAAATTCATGAAGATTTGGTTGTTTTTTCAGGTAGAAATTTAACTATTTGAATATATCAAAACATATAAATCTGAATTAAGACACTGTCCCCATGTACTGTCTCATTCGTCTCACTTTGTGTACAATCACCCCTAGTCGAAGCATGGTGTTATAGTGACACAGGGTTCCAGACCCACATGCTCCGCAGCGTGGGCCAATCTAGCGCAGCTAGATTTGGTAAACGCTGGAGATATGGGAAGGCACTTTCTGAAAGAATAGTCCTGACGGCAAGCACGGAGTGCCTGCCTAATGTCGCATTCAGCGACCGCCCCTTCCGCCAAGAATACAAAAATTCCGGAGCGAGTTCCTAAGCTCGGGGCCTCCAAGCCACCGCAAATTTCGAAAACGTCCCAATAGACCAGTCCTTTTAGCCTATTCTGATGGTTGGAAAAGCTATGATGCGCTGGGGATTTATGGATACAACTACAAAAAAGTCAAACATCATGAAAATGAGTTTGCGGATGGAGATAATCACCTCAATGGTATTGAGTCATTTTGGAGTTGGACAAAACAGCGACTAAGCAAACTTCATGGTTTTACCAGAAACCAGTTCGTTGATTTTCTGCTAGAATTAGAGTGGAGATTTAACCACCGTGATGACACTAAAAAACAGCTACAAATAATGATTAAAAAGCACAAGGTTTTGGGCGTTATCTAGGCAAGCCCCCATTCTATTATATGAATAAAAAAATTACATTGTTATCAATATTTGTTTTGGCCGTATTTTCACTTTTAATTTCAAGTGGGCAAGTTTTTGCAACGGTAGGTGGATCAACATACATTTCTCAAATTGCATTTAATGCCTCGAAAAATACAGTTTATTATCTAGAAAGTAATATGGGCGGAAAAGGATGCCCGTCCATCATTCATGCAATTAGTCTAACCAATGTTCAAGATACTGAAGTAAAAACTTGTGATGAAGTTTTTCAACAATTTTTCAAGAACTACAGCGAAGAAAATCAAAATAAATACAGCCAATTTATTTATGATACTTACCAAAACCTCTCTTACCTTGGAAGTGTTAGTTTAAAGAAAAATAATATAGGTGTGAATGTTGAATTTATTTCGGAAAATGTTGCAGAGGATGGGGAGGTGTATTGGAGGGAGTTTGATGCCATTATTTCCCAAGATGGAAAATCTCTAACAAGAACACGTTTTCGAGGATGTTCTAAGGACCAGCCACATATCTTTGAGGGATATAGAATTCCGAACACAGATTCTATGGCTATTCTAATTTCCAACAAAGGAGATTGTTTTGAGGGTGGATATGTAAATGAGAGTTTACATGTTATTAAAGGCATAAAATATTACGATACAAATATTGTAAGAAGTATAAAAGAAGAATCAGCGACTGAACCAAACACAGGTAACATGGTAGTTTATGCTACGTCAAAAGATGTGGTAAACGATAATAATGCAAATAGCACATCGACTACTTCGCCTGTTCCTCAAAAAAATTCAGTCGCTGAAATAATATTGATGGTAACTATTTTTGTTGTAGGTACAACGCTTGGTTATGTTGTGGGTAGGAAATCCGCGCGACCCCAAAGTCCATCAAATCCTACCAATTAGACAAATTGTTTCGCCTTGCCGAGTCCATTTTATTGTCGCGAAGCGACCGCCCTTTTCGCAAGTATCAAAACGTCCTGATAGACCCGTCCTTTTAGCCACTTTAGGTTAATGTGATTCACCTTATTTTGGTTGAAAAAGGGCTCTTACAATCTTTTGAGCCATATTAGGTTTGGTTGCTTTTGAGAGAATGTATCGGAAACATTTACTTCCATCTGGGTCATCAGACAGCCTAAGTTTTTTGGCATTTAGATCGGGATCCCGGCAGAGCGCTTCATATGTTAGAGTACCACCAATTAGCCGAGAAGCAGCAGAAGATCTCCACTCCATGATTCCTCCTCTTAATATTAATTCTTTGATGGTCGCTCTAATTACGCCTGGAATATAATTTGGATTTTTTTTGATTTTGTCATTTGGCAGTTCAGCGATCGTATTATTATGAAAGCCTTTGCTTAAGAAAATTGATTTACCATCAATCTTGTCTATGACGATCTGACCGTAGAAGGTGGCTAGGAGTTCGCCAAATTGAGACGTGACGTGAATCTTAATGCTATTGGAGTTAGGATTTAAAACCTGAAGTTCGGGGGGTTGTTTAATAACTGATTCTAATTTGACGATAAGTATTTGATCATCTAAATTAAACATTAGCCAGTCAACAGCTTTATCTGCAGCTTCTGGTTCGAGCTGACCAGTTACTTCTTCTGGAAGATGAATGAAATTGTCCTTTGGAATCATAATTTGGTTGGTTAACCGAACATCATTGTAGCAAAATTTTCCCGACAAAAGCGGCTTTACTTTCCAACTTAGAACCTTGATCGCTAGGCTGTGAAAATTTTGGTTTGCAAAAATCCATAACACTCTATTGCAATAAGTTTTTTTGGAGGATAATACAGTCTTATTGATATGAAAAATAACTTGAGATACGATTTTCCACTTTTAACAAATTCTCGGTCTCAGCCACCGATTTATTTTGATAATGCTTGCCAAAGTCTTCGGCCTCAGTCAGTTATCGATGCCATGGTTGAATATTATCGCGATTATCCAGGTTGTGCCGGGCGCAGCATGCACTCTATAGCTGCTAAAGTGACGCAAAAATGCGATCAGGCCAGACAACAATTGGCCAAGTTTATTAATGCTTTGAGAAAAGAAGAAGTTGTTTTTACCCGCAATACTACTGAAGGCATCAATCTAGTAGCCAGTTCACTGGCTTTAAAAGCTGGAGACATTGTGATTACTTCAGATAAGGATCACAATTCGAATTTAATTCCTTGGCAGATGTTAGTTAAAAAAATCGGCATTATCCATAAAATTTTGCCATCGCTGCCGGATAACACTTTTGATCTTGAAGGGTTTGAGAAATTTTTGAATCCCAAAGTTAAATTAGTTTCATTTGGACTCACAGCAAATTTGGATGGTGTTACAATTCCGGCAGAGAAAATTATTCAACTGGCGCACAAAAATGGCAGCTTAGTTTTATTTGATGCCGCTCAAACAGCTCCTCATCAAAAAATTGATGTCAGACAACTAGATGTAGATTTTTTGGCTTTTTCTGGTCATAAAATGCTTGGTCCATCTGGAACAGGAGTGTTATATGGCAAATTTAAATTGCTGGAAAAGCTGGAGCCTTTTATGGTGGGGGGAGATACAGTGGCGACCTCAACTTTTACCACTCAGGAGTTTTTGCCCCCGCCGGAAAAATTTGAGGCTGGGTTGCAAGATTATGCCGGCATCATCGGTTTAGGTCAGGCAGCCGAATATTTAATGAAGGTTGGTTTTAAAGAAATTGAAAAATCCGAGCTGGAAATCAACACATTTTTAACTAATGAGCTGGGATTAATACCTGGCTTGAAAATTATTGGGCCCATTGATCCAGCTCAAAGAGGCGGCATTATTTCATTTTATTTTGACAAGATTGATCATCACCAAATTGCTTTGATTTTAAATCAATCAGCTGGTATTATGGTCAGGTCTGGTCAACATTGCGTGCATGCTTGGTTTGATCATCACCAGCTTAAAGGTTCGGTTAGAGCCTCAGTTTATTTTTACAATACCCTGGCTGAAGCAGAAATATTTGTGCGAGAACTTCACAAAGTAATCAAGGTTTTAAGCTAGATTATGTTTTGTATTGTTTCATTTTTAGTTTTGACTGTGATTGGGATTTTTAGTGCCTCATATCGGGCTTTAGCCAAGGAGGCCTTTGATTGTGTGTTGAGGCGCGTTACTCTGCGGCCTTGTAATACTAGTTTTCAAGAAAAAATGAAAGCTCAAGTCACAGGTCAATTGTTAACTAGATCTGTTAGAGCTGCCAAACTATTTAATAAATATTTTGAAGTTTTAGCCTGGGTTTTATTTTTATCCACCATAGCTAGTTTATTTTGGACTGGCAAAGGACTTTACAATTTCTATATGTATGGCAGTTGTAATGGATTGAATAAATCTGGTTTTTGTGCTCTTGATCCAACTGGTGAAAACAATAAGACTTCTCAGGCTGGTGGAAGCTGTGCTCTTGGGGCTGGTGATGAAAACAAGGTCACTTTGACCGGAGTAGATTTGAGTAGTTTTGCTACCAAAAATATTCAAGCCCAAGATACAGTCGTGTTCATTGGCTGTTTTAACTGTGACTATACTCGCAAAGCTTATCCGATCATTAAAGAACTGCTCCAAAAAAATCAGGTTAATTATATTTTTGCTCATTATCCTGTCAAAGGTGAAACAACTTATATCTTGCCACTTGGGTATTGTGCCTATAAATTTGATCAGCCTAAATATTGGCAGTTTGTTGATCGGCTTTTTTCTAGCAATAAAGAGGATAACGGCAGACCAGAATATGTTCAACAAGTCTTAAAAGATCTGGGTTATGATCTTAATGCCATTAATCAATGCGCCGAATCTCAGGAAACCAAAACCGCAGTGGTTAAACAAAGAATTGAGTTAGAAAAAACCAATATTTATGGTACGCCATTAATTTTTATTAACCAAAAAGGTCTGGTTGGACCTAAACCATATCGGGTTTATGATCGAATTTTAAATAGTTTTAATTTCTTCAAAGGAAAATAAATTATGGCCAATATTTTTAAAACTGGCATTTTGGCGGACAAGTTTATGCTGGGGACAATCATCTCAACAGTTGTGGTTTTAGTTTTAGCAGTTTTCTATTTAACAAAAAATCCCGGTGGCTCAACCCCAGCAAATTCAGCTCAAATGACTGAGATTTTAACTGTCAAAGCAGATGATTGGGTTAGAGGTTCAGCCACAGCCTCAGTGACAGTGATAGAGTATCTAGATTTTGAGTGCGAAGCCTGCAAAGTTTACTATCCCATTACAAAGCAATTGCAAGCAGAATATAAAGATAAAGTCAGATTTGTGGTGAGATACTTCCCCTTACCAGGACATAAAAACTCTCTGCCCTCAGCTCTGGCCGCTGAAGCTGCTGGCAAACAAGGAAAGTTCTGGGAAATGCACGATATTTTGTATGATAACCAAAAGATTTGGGGAGAAAAAACGGCCACTGATCCAGCTTTATTTCTGGATTATGCCAAACAAATTGGTTTAAATCTGGATCAATACGCCAAAGATGTGGCTTTGTCTGAAGTTTTTACCAGAGTTAATCGAGATAAAGCTGAAGGCAATTCACTGGGAATTTCTGGTACTCCAACATTTTTTGTGAATGGGCAAAAAATTCCCAACCCCAAAGGTTATGGCGACTTCAAAACTTTTATTGATGGTTTAATGCCGGCTGAAAAATAATTTGAGGGTTTTAGAGAGTGTATAACTGTCTCAAATGTCTCATTTCTACCTAATTTAGCCTGGAATCAGCTTTAGCCGTGAGACACTTTCAAACCTCTGTGTACTCTACAAGGTAATAACAATGAAAGTGTACTTATGGAACATGGGGGTGACTTTCTTTGCTTCTCACCTGAGAAATTGACATTTGTTCTGGCAATGATTAAAATTAATTCTATAGACCTTCATACTTAGAACCCCGACCATCAGGTCGTGGGAAGTTTAGAAGATAGGCGCTGGTATTCAAATCACG
>DOZC01000018.1:0-8401 GCA_003518205.1 Minisyncoccota bacterium
CAAATTAAAACCTCAGTTAGTGATTATTGATAGCATTCAAACTTTAACGACTCAGGATTTAACCGGAGCCAGTGGGAGTGTGGGTCAGATTCGAGAAACGGCCGACCGCATTATTAATTTGGTGAAGCCGCTGGGAATTCCAACTTTTTTGGTGGGGCATATGACCAAAGAGGGCACGATTGCGGGGCCAAAAGTGCTTGAACACATGGTTGACTCAGTTCTGGAATTAAGTGGTGAACGGACCAGCCAATTACGTTTACTTAGGGCGCTTAAAAATCGCTTTGGAGCCACTGATGAAGTGGGGGTGTTTCAGTTAATTGATTCTGGTTTGGTCGAGGTAACTAACCCCAGTGAGTTGTTTTTGGAACACCAAGATTCCACAGTGGCCGGAAGCGCTACGGTAGCAGTGATGGAGGGAACTCGACCACTTTTGGTGGAGGTTCAGGCCTTGGTGGTGGAATCGCAGTTGGCAATGCCTCGGCGAGTTGGTAGGGGAATTGAATTGTCTCGAATTCAGGTTTTGGCGGCAGTACTCCAAAAACACGCTCGCCTGCCTCTGGGAAGCACTGACGTTTTTGTAAATGTGGCTGGAGGATTTAAAATTACTGAGCCAGCTGTGGATTTGGGGTTAGCGGTGGCAATTGCCAGCTCATTAAAGAATAAAAAATTACCTCAAAAATCAGTTTTCATCGGAGAGATCGGGCTTTTAGGAGAGATCAGAGCTGTGAGTTTTTTGGACAAACGCATTAAAGAAGCTAAAAGATTGGGTTATACTCAGGTGTTTTCGCGACAATCCCACACTCGAGTGAGTGAAGTTTTAAAAGCCCTAGGGCTTTAAATTAGCAATCAAATTATTTGGTTTTCAATCGAGCGTAACGCTCTCGGCTAACTTTAACGACTTTGTCGCGATTTTGATTCCGGCTTTTGGCTAAAGGTAAGGTGTGAGCTGGAAAGGGTGGAGAAATGACATTATCAATCGTGATTTTGTTAATAACTTGATGCTTACCCAGGGTCACCAAGTCATTCACGGTATATTTGCCACCAAACTCTTTTTCGAAAGCTGCCGCATCATCAGCTCCCATCACAAAACTAATAATGCTACCACAATTACCAAAAATGGCCTTTTGGACATCTTCAGGAATTTGAGCAATATATTGGTTCGCTAACGTTAAATTAAGCCGATACTTCCGTGCTTCAGAAAGTATTTTATTGAAGGATTCGGTGGCGAAATTTTGAAATTCATCAACATATAAATAGAAATCCCGCCGCTCGATTTCCGGCCGACGTACTCTGGCCATGGCGGCGATCTGAATTTTAGTGATCAACATCGCTCCCAGGAGAGTGGCGTTGTCCTCACCCAATCTGCCTTGAGATAAATTTACCAACAAAATCTTGCCGTGATCCATGATGTCTTCAATGTCAAAAGAGCTAGTGCGAGCATTCACCACGTTGCGCACCAGAGGAGAAGAGACAAATTGTCCGACCTTATTAAGAATAGGAGCAATGGATTCGGTTCGGAGTCGTTCCTGCATTTTGTCGAACTCATTGACCCAAAAAGTTTTGAGAATGGGATCATCCAGTTTCTCAACATACTTAGCGCGAAACTTACTATCTACCAACAGCTCAAGTACATCAGATAATCTGGCTTCATTACTCTTCAATAGAGTTAATAGGGCATTGCGGAGAATGTATTCCAAGCGTGGTCCCCAGGAATAACCATAAAGTTTTTGAAAGACAGAAATAATGCCCGAAGCAATTAACTCTCGATGTTCGACGTTTTTACCCTCAAAAAGATTAATTTGGACGGTTCTATCAGGATCGGCTGGATTGAAATAAACCACATCATTGATGCGATGAGAGGGGATAAACTCCAACAAAGTTTCCACCAAATCCCCGTGAGGATCAATTACGCACAACCCCTCATTGTTTTTGAGATCATTGATAGCCATGTTAGCCAGCAGTGTGGTTTTGCCGGTGCCGGTTTTTCCAATCACATACATGTGGCGTCGCCTGTCTGGTCGCCATAAACCATATTTGACGGGAGCATTTTTATAAGTAGTTTGGGCAAAAACATTGATCTCTTTTTTTAATTCTGGCGGTGATAACTTGAGGATAATTGGCAAATTTTCAGGTGGTTCGCCCAATAAAGTTTTTTGCCAAGCAATGTTGGAAATAACGCTTAATTCTTGATTTGGCAAATGAAATAGGGTGGCTAATTCTTCCAACATCAAGTGAGCTGAGGAGTTGCGAGAAAAGCCTCGAGCCAAAATGGTTTCTAAGAAATGGTGTTTAAAAAAAAGTTCGGTAGTTAGTTCTAGAACGTTACCTTCACTTTGAGACATCGAGTTGTAGGTTGCTGCCAAGCTTTCCATTAAATTACGACACTGTCGAATGCTAGGACCTTGAATGGCCAATTTAATGCCGACTTTTAGGCCTCGAGATTTGAGTTTTTTCTCAACTAGCGCTGCTTGAGAGTGATTTAAAGAGGAAACGGTTTTTTCACCTGTGGCTGTGGTTATGGTTTGACCTCCAAGAGCTTTTTGTCCGGCTGCTTTCCAAGATTCACCTTCATTGGCGACACAAAATTGAATTAAACTGGAAAATCCTGGAGCCGACTTTGACAGAGTTGATAATAAAGTCACCAAAGGATCAATTTCCTTAAAATCCTGAAAGGTTTTTAGAGGTAAATACTCTTGGTGTTTGAGTCGCAAACTCCCCAAACAAGCCACGAGACCAGTTTCCAAAGTTAATCCAGTTAACTGATCAGTTAATTTTTCAATTAGAGGCAATCCAGCCTGATTAATTTCAGCTGAGCTGGCTTCAGTTGGGGCTATCTCGGATGAGGTGGGGATCGAATTAAGAGAAAAGAGTTGAGTTAGAGGGTCTTCCGGAAGCGGTGTAATTGTGGCTTCAGGATAGCTGGCTGTAATGGCCGACTTGAGATAATCAGCCAATCTTTCTGGAGTGTAACAGAGGAAACGAATAGTTTGATTAACAATGAGAATTTCAAAACTTAAGCGCTCGGTTTTATTGAGCAACTGATATAGCCAATCATTTCTTAGCTCTGGAATCGTCGCAAAAAGTTGCACTGCAGCTTCTGGAGTGCGTTGAGAATCGCGGCCGGTTTTGATCTCAAGGACGAGGTGTGGAGCAGGCATATATCTGATATCTGACAGCTGACTTCAGATATCAGATAAGTATAGCATCGCCACTTCGACTCTAGCCCGAATAAATTTTGAATTAAGAAAAGTTATCCGGAGTTATCCCAACTGGTGAAGTTTTAAAAGACATTGTGAAAAATTCTGTTTAATCTTGATGAAAATGTTAGCAATTAGAATTATAAGCTCCATTATTTTCCGAGCAATTAATATTATAGGTTGACAGAAAGGCAAAATGGTAGTTATACTCTGATACAGTCGCTCTTTAATCGCTATTAAAATTGCTATTAATCGTTATTGTTGGTTGGGATGGAGGAATTGATTGGGTGCGCCTAATTAATTACTCTTGAGAAGCCCCAACTAACTTGAGGTTATGATAGCTAAAACTACTGGAATAACTGTTGAAAGAGAGGAGAGATAAATTAAAAATCCGCCTCATCGGCGCACCCTGTAAACAGGATCGCAAACGAGGCGGACTAGCAAGATAACATTGTTATCGCTGAGAAGCTCACGAGAAACAATGTCACCTTAAGTAGCGTACATTCAGACTCGAATGTAACGTTAAGTGAGAGTACTTTACCATCCGCCAACTGGGTGGTAAATTGCATCTTAATAGCTCAGACAGCAGCATTTTGACTCAAAATTGAGTTGGTATTGATTAAAAAGTGATTAAAAAAGTTGGTTGGAATCGAACAAACTTTAGGCTGGTGTGCGGAGGTCTCGGTCGTTGGGCAGGCTACCGAGCTTCCGCAAACTAGCGTAGGGTTTAAATAAATTTTGATTTTTTATGATTTTGATTATAGTTGCGGCAATTAATTTGATGGTTTCATGGTTTGGGCCAAAAACAGTGATGGAAAACCAGCAGTGGCGCCAGGGAATGATCCGAACCAACTCTTCTCAAATTTTGACTCAGGTTAAGTTTGGTCAAAATAAGCTTGGGATTGAAACTCAGTCACAATTTACAGTGACTCCGGTGGCTGGTCAATCAGGTGCCACATCAGGTGCCGCATCAGGTGTCGACACACACTATATATTAGGTGCTAGGGCAGTGCCAAATTGACCTCAACCCTAATTGAGGGGTGACAATTTCGCTTTAAGCTGTCATAATCACCACATTCCCCGATGCTAACTTGATTTGTTTTTGATTTTTAACCATTTAGGATCGAGTTATTGAGCACCACAATAGTATATTTATTTTTCGGATAATTTTTCAATCCATGCGGGTAACTAGTAATTAGGAAATTTAGGTTTATGCCAAAAAAAGCTGGCCTTTCGGCCGTGGGTGCCAAAAAAACCCCAACTTCAAAAAAAAGTATCAAAGAAAACTTGACTGATCTCGAGTTTGATTGGTCTGATGCTGGAATGCTGACAGAGCATCCTCCCAGCACCGAACCAGCTGAAATTGTTGAATCAGTCGAACTTGATTTAGCTGGAGCCCAGGCTAAGGCCAAAATTCAGGAACAAAAGCCAATGGCAGAACTGGAGTCAGAGCTGGAACCGAAATCCAAACTCGGAGTTAGAGCTGAACTAGAATCAAATCAGCCTTCAGCATCGAGCCTGGTGTCGGGTTCAATGGCCACGGCCGCGGCTCAGTTGGCCTCAGTTAATCAACCAGTTTTTGTGACTAATGACTCATCTGCATCAGGTTTGACGGGACGACCGATGTTGCGACCGCGCTTTTTGAGTCGGGATCGCCAAGGAGGTTATCGGCAAGATCGACCTGGAAACATGAACCAAAACTTGGGTAACAACAATAATCGAGGCCGAATGGGTTTTCGTCCAAACGCGCCTCAATTTGGATTTACAACTGAACCTGGAGATGAGTCACAACCCACCGAAATAATTACTGGAATTTTGGATACCTCCAAAGAGGGGCATGGTGTAGTCAGACAAAATTTTGGAGAGAGTGATCGAGATGCTTACATTGCCACTGCCTTAGTCCGACGTTTGAAATTATTGCCGGGAGATGTGGTTTCTGGCCCAGCCAGAATGCCCAAAGAGAACGATCGTTATTGGGGTATGACCAGAGTGGAAACTGTTAATGATTTGCCTTTGGAAGAATTTTTGAAAAAGGGTAGAGTCAGTTTTAAGAGTTTGACTCCAGTTTATCCTGATAAACAAATCAAATTGGAAACCAGCAAAGAACCTTTGTCTTTGCGCATCATCGATATGGTGGCTCCAATTGGTAAAGGTCAGCGAAGTTTAATTGTGTCACCTCCTAAAGCCGGCAAAACTACCTTGTTGAAGGATATTGCCACCGGAGTAGCTCGCAACAATCCTGAGATTCATGTCATGGCCGTATTGGTGGGGGAACGTCCTGAAGAAGTCACTGATATTCGTCGCCATGTGGCTCAAATTACTGGTGGTAAGGGCGAAGTAGCCGCGAGCAACTTTGACGAATCAGCTCAAGATCAATGTCGAGTGGCTGAGTTGGCGTTGGAGCGAGCCAAGCGCTTGGTGGAATCTGGCCGAGACGTGATGATTTTATTGGATTCGATTACGCGGTTGGCCAGAGCCTACAACTTGGCTATGCCGACATCGGGTCGAACCTTGTCAGGCGGATTTGATCCGGCGGCTTTATTTCCACCCAAAAAATTCTTTGGGGCAGCGCGTAATTTTGAAGTCCCAGGCTCGCTCACCATTATTGGCACGGCCTTGGTGGATACTGGTTCGAGAATGGATGATTTGGTTTATGAAGAGTTTAAGGGAACTGGTAACCAAGAAATTATTTTGGATCGGCATTTGGGTGAGCGCCGAGTTTGGCCAGCTATTGATGTTCAAAGATCTGGCACCCGTCGAGATGATTTGTTAATCGACTCGGTAACCTATCAATCAATTATTACTCTCCAACGAATGTTAGATATGTTGGACAAAGAAGAGCGTACTATAACTCTGATCGAGCGCATGCGTCGCACTGATTCTAACAAAGAATTTTTAGCCAGTCTCAAAGGGTGACCAGCTAAAAAGCTCGGCGCTGATGAGTTTTTAGTGGGGTGTTGGGCGCTCGGCCGATCTTGAGTTACAATAGATTGGCTGCAATCTATGTTTGACTTTACTCGCAACCTTAAACCGTGGTTAGTTTTAAAAACTGACCTTTTGAATTACGGGGAGTTCTTACATTATTATCTTCGCAGTCGAGGTTACAGTTGGTTTGTGCGATTTGAGAGCATTAAAGATGTTTTGGTTGATGCGCTTTATAAACAACGCGGTCGATATACCAAACCCTTTCTTCATGTTGGCACTATTGGACTGGCATTTGTGATGGTGATATTTGGTCCCATGGTTTTAAACAAAGCTGATGATGATCAACGCCAATTAGTCACCGGACCAGTGCTGAGTACCGCCCAGGCTTTGGCTCCAGATTTTTATACCGCTCAAGCTGAAGAGGTGAGACAGTATCGGGGGGGTGAGATCATCACTCATGTGGTAGGTGAGGGGGAAACTGCCTCAAGTATTGCCACTCGATATGGGTTGGATTCAGACACAATTTTGTGGGAAAATAATCTTGAGGTTAAAGCCAAACTTAAGCCCGGTCAGGAGCTAAAGATTTTACCAATTAATGGGGTGCGTCACAAAGTGGTTCGGGGTGAAACGATTTACTCGATCGGAAAAAAATATGGTTTAGAAGAATCGCAAGTTCAGGCAGTTGTAGACTATCCCTTCAATGAATTTTTGAATGACGAAACTTTTGAGTTAGCCGCTGGGCAATATCTCATGGTGCCAGATGGCGTGATGCCTGAGCCGCTCAAGCCTGTAATCCCGAAGGCAAATTTGGCCAACAAATTCACTCCCGATGCGGGATCAGTTTCAGCTACTGGCAAATTCATTTGGCCAGCTTCAGGCATGTTAACTCAAGGTTATCGGTTCTATCACAAAGCTTTTGATATCGCCAATCGCGGTGGTGGACCCATCCTAGCTGCTGATGCTGGCACAGTGGTGGCCTCGGGTTGGGATCCTTCTGGATATGGTAATCGAGTCATCATTGATCACAACAACGGCTTCATGACTCTTTATGGACACTTGAGTTTGCTGCAAGTTCAGCCTGGTCAACGATTAAACCGCGGTGATGTAGTGGGACAAATGGGTAACACTGGTCGCTCAACCGGGACACATCTGCATTTTGAAATCAGAAGCGGTGGTTCGCTCCTCAATCCGGGTGATTATTTGAGGTAACAGATTAGTAGGCAAAAATTATCACTGGTTTTTTTGTACAAAAAGCATACAATAATTGTATGTATATCACTAATATTTCTTTACCACCAAAACTTCGAGACAGTGCTCAGGTGCTAATTAATCAAGGTTATTACGCTTCCTTTTCTGATTTAGTCAGAGATTCTCTTAGACAGCTATTGGAGCGTCAAAACTTAACTCAAGAAATTTACCAAGTCAAACAGGATTTGACTACTGGAGCTGCTAAAACAATAGCTTCTACTCAAGAACTAAAGCAATGTCTTGATGTTTTAGAAAATGTCTAAAGTAGTCTTTTCTCGGCGATTTGAACGAGAGCTTCGACAATTATTACGACGCCAACACCAATTGCGACCGAGTATTGAAAAAACAATTCAAAAATTACTATGCAATCCTCAACATCCGAGTTTGAGACTGCATAAATTAAATGGAGATTTGGGCTGGTCGATTAGTGTGACTATGGCCATTCGAATAATTGTCTACTTTGAAAACGATACCTGGTTTTTGCTCAGAATTGGAAATCATGATGCTGTGTATTGATTTTTCAAATCATGCAATATCGCAATTAGCTGACGAGATAATGGAAGAATATATCGGGCTTTTTAAGTTATAATATCATCCGATGGTGCAGCCGAGATAATCTCGGATGCGGGTTCAATTAAGAAATGGAAATTGATTATGATTGATTTAGTCCGATTGCTTTTAAAAGCTGGTGATGGGGGAACGGGTCGAATTTCGTTTCGGCGAGAAAAGTTTGTGACTCACGGTGGACCAGATGGTGGCAATGGTGGTGAAGGTGGCCAAGTGGTCATTAAAGCTGTGGTGGGAGTGAATACGCTACGGGCTTTTTCTGGCGTGCATCAAATCAAGGCCGAGGCCGGAGCTCCAGGAGCGAGACGAAAAATGTCTGGCGTCAAAGGCGAGTCAATTTTGATCGAGGTGCCAGTGGGAACGGTGGTTTGGCTGATTGGTGAAAATTCAGCCAGTCGAGTCAGAACTCAACGTTATGGAGTCAGACAGCTGTTGTCAAAAGCCGAGATCCCTTTGGAAAAATT
>DOZC01000018.1:8493-12588 GCA_003518205.1 Minisyncoccota bacterium
AACACCCCCCCCCGCCACGAAATCCAGACGAGCCAGAGTTGATTCAAGTTGAGCTAGCCAGTTATCAAGATCAATGGCGAGCCACTGGAGTGACTCCAGCTCAAAAAACTTTTGCCGATGATGCCATGGGAATAGAGTTGGCGGAGCTGACTGAGGTTGGTCAGCAAATTGTTTTATGTCAGGGAGGTTTTGGGGGTCGGGGTAATTTTTTGTTTCGAGGTTCAACCAATGTGACGCCACTTGAAGCCGAGTATGGGAGTTTTGGCGAACAAAAAGAAGTCATGTTGGAGCTTCGGCTCCTAGCTGATGTGGGGTTGGTGGGATTGCCAAACGCTGGTAAAAGTACTTTGTTATCTAAAATTACCAAGGCCACACCCAAAATCGGGGACTATCCTTTTACTACGATTGAACCCAATTTGGGAGTTTTGACGATTGATCGATCGAGTCCCAATTTTAGCACTGTGGCCAATAAATCCCGGCGCGACGTGGTAATAGCCGATATTCCGGGACTGATTGAGGGAGCGAGCCAGGGCAAAGGTTTGGGGTTGGACTTTTTGCGTCATCTCGAAAACTGTCGCCGATTGGTTTATGTTTTAGCTTTGTCAGAAGCGATGGTGTTTGACGATCAATTGAGTTTGACTCAAAAAGCCGAGCTGGTGTGGCAGCAATATTTGACTTTAAAACAGGAATTAACTGAATATAGTCGTTTAAGTCAAAATCGAGAGACTTTGTTGCAGAAACAGTATATTTTGACTTTGAATAAGATAGATATATATAGTACTGAATTGATTGATGCCATAGTTAACATTTTTACCCAGAATGATGAGGCAATCTTGCCATTCAGTGGTTTTACTGGGGAGGGATTAGCGATGGTGATTCAAGCTATGCTGTCAGAATCTGAAGACGATTCTGAGGCGCTGACAGAGTCCGAATTAACCACTGGCTAATTAAGGATTAATCTCAGTTTGAGTGACGGTGGCTGGAGGAGTTGTCACTCCATCATTTGTGCCAGTCGTAGACTCTAAGATGGCTTGAGACGACTCTTTGGTGAGTTGAAGCAGTGCTGACTCACTAGCAGATTGAGATTCAGAGGAGGTTAGAGTGATTGGGGTCACTGGCCCCTGAACTCCACTGCTGGGAGCTTTTTTCTGGCTCATGGTGGCCGCGATAGCAGCATCTAGATCCTTCAGAGCCGCACTGACAGATTTATACTCCTCACCAGAGGTTGGCAAAAGCGAGAGAGCTTTCTGCCAAAGAGTTTGAGTTTGACCGAGCTGGTTGGCTTGTCTGGTGATCAGACCCAGCTGAAAGTAACCAGCTGGTAGGTCGGGCTTGAGTTCAATGGCTTGATTGAAAACCTGAGCCGCCTCAGCCAACTGATTCTGATCCAACAATAATCGACCAAAATCCAACCGCAGAGCTGGATTGGTAGGATCTGCTTGAATAGCCGAAATTAACGCATTGACGGTCCACTGATTGGCGTCTTTGTTGACGGAGGCTAGGTTGCGATAAATTTCAGCTAAAATAATCCAGTTTTGAGAATTGGTCGGATCAATAATAGTGGCGGCTTTAGCTTCACGAATGGCCTGACTAATGAGTTGGGTGACTTGAGCCTTATCAGCTTCAGTGGCTTCTTTATTAGCTGAAATTGCTAAAGCCAGCTGGAGATTGGTGCTAGCATACTGACGCCTAGTGAGATCAATATAAGGACTCAGCACCACAGCCTGCCGTTGATGATCGTAAAATTTAAGAGGTTGTTTTTGATAGGCCGCCAAATCTGCCGCTGCCAGGTGATAGTAGGCCAATCCCAACCGGCCATAAAACCAACTCACCCCAACTAAAACTATCAACATTACCCAGCCATTTAGAGTTGGCCACCAATGATTGGGTCGAATTGTAAAAACTTGACTAGTTTGAGGCAAGCAAGCGATTAAGATAGCCAAAGCCAAAGCTTGGATAATCAATATTCCAGCCTGGAGCGGTAAAACTAACTCCAAAATCAAACTAATTGTCAAAATTCCAGCCAAAGGTTGAAGCTGATAAGGGAGTTTCTTGAGCTGAGCGGCTGATTTGACTATCACCCAAACCAAAGCTAAAAAGCTAAGTAAGCCTTGAGTCACCAGAAGAGTTAAAGGCCAGTTGCCGCCGGAGCCGAACTGCAACTGCCAGTTGGGAGTGCCATTGAGCCACATCGGTCGTAGTTTGGTAAAAACTTGAGTGTAATTTTCAGTCCCAAACCCAATTGAGGCAGTTTTGAATGAACGAAGGGTATCTAAGACTACCGACCAGCTAGCGGCCCAGTTGGGTAGAATGATGCTGGCTGGAGAACCTGGTCGCATGGCCCAGACATTTAATCCAATTACCAAGAGACTGCTGCCGATCATGGTTAAGCTGACTGGAGTCAGGCGTTTTTGCTGCCAGGCCAGAGTTAACCAGGCTACTCCAGTGACTAAACCAAATTCGGCTGCCATCAACGACGAACCAGCTAAACTGAAGCGTAAGTCAGTGGGTAGGTTAAATCCAAATAAAGTGTTTATCCATCTGGCCGGACCAATTCCGAATTGCTCCAACAAACTGGTGAGTGCCAAAACCACAGTAGTGCTGCCAAGACCCCAGAGCAATTGATGTTGAAGTTGGGTAGTCCAGCCTAGAAGTTGACCTTTTTGGTGAGCCGCCTCTGCCTGAGGTTGCAAAAGAGTGACTAAAAACCAGATTGCGGTCACTAATAATAAAAACAACCCCCCCAAACCAAAGAGGCTGGCTTGAGGATAAGCTCGAGTTAAAACAATGCTTAAAGCTGTAGCTGCCCCAAAACCAGTTAAGGCTATCAAAACTGGATGAAAAACCAGGGTAACTTGATTCCGGCGGAGATTATCAATAGTGACAGCAACGCCAGCTACTGACACCAATCCCAAAACCACAAAGAATTTGCTCAGAAACCCAGCTCCAAAAATCCAAGGACAAATAAAAAGTCCAGTTAAAACTATTACGACAAAAAATAACCATCGGGAGAGTTGAGCAGAGACTGACATAGTGTGTTCTAATTAAATTTAGTAAACTTGATACAAAAATTTGCTTTTAAAGTGGCTTTCCACTACCATTAAAGTTGTATCTCAGCCTAACAAACTTTTAATTAAAAAACTAGGTCAAAATGTTGGATCAAGTCATTTTTGTTCAAGCTCACAAAAACAGCAGCTTCCGGCGCCAAGCAGGCTATCGCGCTGATGGATCCGGCGGATTTAGCTTGATTGAGTTTTTGGTGGTGGCAGCAATTATTTCTTTGTTAATTCTCGCAACCCTATTTGGAGTCCAACTCCAACTCATGAGAGCTCGAGATGCTCATCGCAAAGCTGATCTGGAAAAGTTAAAAGTTGCTTTTGAACACTATTATTCAGACAATGACTGTTATCCAGATTATGATATTTTTTACAACGGTGGAGTGGAGCCGGATCCGGCTATTTGTGGTCAAGCTATCCCAGAATTAACGCCCTATCTGAATCAAATTCCCTGCGATCCGGAAACTGGATTACCATATGCTTATTATCCCCCAGAGGGAAAAACTTCCTGTGAAGGCTATCGCCTCTACACCAAACTGGAAAATGATCAAGACCAAGGGATAGCTAACGTTGGTTGTAGCGCCAGTGGTTGTGGGGGTCAAACTAGTTACAACTACGGAGTGAGTGTGGGAGGGAGTCTGATACAACAAACTGGTTCGGTGGCGCCCACCAGCGCGCCGACAGTCACACCGGAGGTGGTTTATAACGGGGAGTGGGTGTGCAGCCCCAATTCTGACCCTAACATTAATGGCGGCGAACCATACTGTAAGCAATACACTAATCCAATCGGTCATGGCTGTGGGGCTTCATATCCTACCGAATCAGAATGCGACCTCGACTGCTATACTGGATCGTGGATTACGTGTAGTGATTAGCGAAAAATGTAGCTGGAATATGACAACAAAACCTCAAGTGACTACAAAATTCAGCTTTTCAAAACCCGGCTTTCTTAGTCAGTATGGTTGTCGGTCTGGCGCTGCCAGGCTCGGTGCTGTCAGGCCCGGTGCTGCCAGGTCAGCTGGTTTTACTTTAATAGAAT
>DOZC01000018.1:12724-13587 GCA_003518205.1 Minisyncoccota bacterium
GTTTTACTTTAATAGAATTATTGATCACCATTGTAATCATCGGAGTTTTGTCAGTGATTGGATTGAATAATTTTGTGGCGACCCAGATGAAGGCACGAGACGCACAGCGCAAAAGCGATCTGGAAACTCTCGCCAAATCATTGGAGATGTATTACAACGATAAGGGGCGGTATCCGACGGTGACAGGCGGCGAAATTTTAGGGATTGATTGGGGAGATGATGGGGGTTTTACGGATACCACTGTTACAGGAGGAGCGATTTATCTTAGTAAAATGCCGCAAGATCCAGGCGAGTTTAGCTATTATTACACCATCGGCACCAATGGGGTTTCTTTTGTGCTTTACGCTAGACTCGAAAACACCAAAGATCGGGCGGTCGGAACTTATACCGGCACGGATTGTGGTGAGACAGAGTGCAACTATGCGTTGAGTAGTACCAATGTGCAGCCCTGAGAATTTGGGCGATGATTAGGGAAAAAAGATGGGGATGAAATAGCAAACGAAAGTGAAAAAGGGAACGAAATTATGTCAAATTCTAGCTGGTCAATGAGTCATTATGCTCTGAAGCAGCGGACAACTTCGGGCTTTACCCTAATCGAGTTATTGGTTTCGATTTCAATTATTGGACTGCTATCAGCTCTAATCATCACCAATCTGGTGGGAGCCAGAACCAGAGCCAGCGATGCCAAGAAAAAGACCGAATTAATGGCGGTCAAATCAGCTCTGCGAATGTATTACAACGATTTTCAAAGTTATCCCGATGGCAATGGGTTGATTGATCCGGGTACTGGTATGTTGATGCCGGGAGCAGAGTTTACTGTGGATTCAACCACTTACATGAAGGCTTTACCGGCTTATTACAAT
>DOZC01000056.1:0-3038 GCA_003518205.1 Minisyncoccota bacterium
ACTTGTTCACGACCAAAAATGTCAAGAATAGCTCGAGCATGAAATAGCCAGTGTTTGTGCCGCCTAATGTTAGTCGCATGGGAAATAATGACGCTATTGATTCTTATCTGTACGTCATCACCATTGAAAAAATGCCACCACACTTTAGCTTTGATAGTCACTTGGGTAAAATGTGGACTTACTAAAGCAAAAGTCATCCACGGTTGTTCGCTACGATTTTTTGATGTCTCATTCAATTTCAATGAAATTTTGTTATTTGCTAATATCAAAGGTTCATACCACACCGAAATAACTTCTGCTTGATATTGAGGTGACAGAGTTAAAGTATGTTTTCCGAGACCAAGAACAACAATTATTCGAATTGTTTTTTCCTGATTATGTTGTGAACCACCACTAAAAGCTGCGGGGGCATCTTTTAAATTGTTATCCGCGTTTGGCTTTGGAAAAGTAGTATAGTCTAATTCGATAGTGAGTTCTTCATCATCAGTTTCCTTTTCACCGCGTTGTTTTTCACTTTTGAGGCGAGCAGTTATGTTAACCGCGTACCAAGCGGTTTTATCTATATGGAATGAGAGATTTTCTGGAGTAATGATGACTTTTGATTGTGTGAGTATGTTTGGCATTAATTTAAATATAGCAGTTATTTGCAGACCTTCACAACAAAGGTTTTGCTATCAAAGCATATCAAAAGTACCCACTTTTCGTGTATTTTATGGATTTAGAATCCACAAATTTTGACAATTTTATGGATTTATGATATGTTTCAAACATGATAAATAGAATCTATTCAGACTTATCTTCCTATTTCCACAAAAATGAAGTCTTAATTTTGTACGGGCCGCGGCGTGTGGGAAAAACTACTTTGCTCGAGAATTTCCTGAAACAAACACAGCTAAGGTATCGCCTCGATACAGGTGACAATATTAGAACACAAGACATCCTATCTTCGGGAGATTTTGCTCGAATTCAAGAATATGCAGAAGGGTATGAATTATTGGCTATAGATGAAGCCCAAATGATACCCAATGTGGGACAAGGATTAAAACTCATTGCCGATAAGATTCCAAACATTAAGATTATTGCCACAGGTTCTTCCTCTTTTGATTTAGCTAATCAAGTTGGTGAACCATTAACCGGCAGAAAAACAACACTTACACTCTATCCCATTTCACAGCTAGAGCTTTTGCAACAACAGGGAAATCGTTTTGACCTCAAACAACAGCTTGAACAATTCTTGATTTACGGCAGTTATCCCCAAGTTGTTTTAGCCAAAACTAAAGATGAAAAAACACGGATCATAGAAGAACTTGTCAACTCATATATTTTTAAGGATATTCTGACTCTAGAAAAGGTTAAAGGATCAAAAGTTCTTTTAGATTTGTTAAAGTTACTGGCTTTTCAAGTGGGGAGCGAGGTTTCATTAAATGAATTGTCCTCTAATTTGGGCATCGATGTTAAGACTGTGAGGCGATATTTAGATTTATTAGAAAAATCATTTATTATCACTAAGCTTGGTGGTTTTAGCCGCAATTTGAGGTCGGAAGTAACTAGTAAGTTGAAATATTTTTTTCTCGATAATGGTATCCGTAATGGGGTGATTTCTCAGTTCAATACGATAGATAGTAGGAATGACGTTGGGCAACTTTGGGAGAACTTCATTATGATGGAACGGCTGAAAAAGCGATCGTATCAACATATCTATGGACAATCATATTTTTGGCAAACTTATCAACAAAAGGAAATTGATTTAATTGAAGAACGTGACGGGAAACTATTTCCTTTTGAGTGCAAATGGTCGACCAAGAATGAGACAGTTCCACCGAAAGAATGGCTCGAGACATATCCACAATCAGAACCATTTTTGGTGATTACTCCTGAGAATTATTTAGATTTTGTTGCTTAACGATCGGGCACTTATTGTACGATGGGCGAGCTTGGGGAGGTATCATGAAATTGTCAATTTTAACTTTAAACATTGAAGGCCAAAAACATCTAGATTTGGTCAGTAAATTTTTAACTGTTACCAGGCCTCAAGTTGTTTGTTTACAAGAGGTTTTTAAAGCCGACTTGCCTTTTTTGGCAGCTAGTATTGGAGATAAAACTGCCTGGCAATTTGTGCCCATGTTAATTGTGGATCGAGAAAATAGTTTTGGCCTTGCTGCCAGAGGAGAATATGGCATGGCTTTTATGAGTTCCAGGCCAATCAGAAATTTAAATTGGGAATACTATTTTGGAACAAAATCAGCTCTGCCTTTAATTAATGATCGAGAATCAAACACTTCCAATCGAGCAGTATTATGGGTTGAGGTTCAATCGCCGAGTGGAGTTTGGTTGAAAATAGCTACTACTCATTTTACTTGGTCGCCAAATGGAAAAAATTGTCGAGCTCAAGAAATCGGTCTCGAAAAATTACACCAAATTTATCGGACCAAAATCAAAACGGGGCTATTTTGCGGAGACTTTAATGCTCCTAGAGGAGGTGAAATTTATCAAAGATTATCAGAAAATTTTATTGATCATATTCCCCAAACCGTCAAAACCACGCTAGATAGCACGCTTCATCGTCACCAAAACTTGCAATATGTGGTGGACTATTTATTTACCACTCCCGAATATCAGATGAAAAATGTGCAACTCAAGTCAGGTTTAAGTGACCACTTGGGAATTTTAGGCCAGCTGTCATTGAAATCTACTTTAAATTCTTGATTAGCTCAATCATTTGATTCTCAATTTCCAAAGAGCGTTTTTTATGGTGACCGAAAATGATGTACGCCAAACTACCCTGTTGGAGTAAATTAGCCGAAACAATGACTACACCTTCTCTGGATTTTTTATCATACAAAACCGGTTTGAGAATTGTTAAAATTTCGGCAAAACTTGGGCGAGACCTATTGGGCAACTGATAGTTGTTGTCAGATAAAGTATACGAATCTGACATAAAGTCTCTACCAATCAACTTGAGTGCAGTTTTATAAGCATGAGTGCCGCCGGTGCGACGAGTGTTGGATTCCGAGACATAAATGTCACCGTTTTTAGCA
>DOZC01000056.1:3093-4373 GCA_003518205.1 Minisyncoccota bacterium
ATAAAGTCTCTGCCGATTAACTTTAGAGCAGTTTTATAAGCGTGAGTGCCGCCCGTGCGACGAGTGTTGGATTCCGAAACATAAATGTCACCGTTTTTGGCTGCCACCAGATCTACGTCATAATAACCGCGGTAACCATCGCGAGCGTATTGTTCACCCACAAAAAAACCCATATCAGTAACTCGCGCCTCAACCCTATCACTTAAAACATCTTCGTGCATTTCCACTCCATGAAAAACTCCATTTTTGTCTACTCTCAAACCACAAAAATAGAGCACTTCCACTTCACCCGATTTTCTAACTTTAAACTCGACGTTGGGAAAACCGCCGCCTACTGCCAAATTGACATTAATTAAATCTTCAATGACGATGGGAAAGCGATCCCAATATTCATCTTTTTTGAGAACCTCCAAAATTGCAGCTTCACAGGCATGATATTCATTTGGTAATTCACCCTCTCTAAAAATCAGCACTCCTGCCCCAGAGTGACCCTTATTAGTTTTAATGACTACGCCATCTTCTTTAAGATATTTTTTAGCCGCAATCCGAGCCGCATCAATAATACCAGCGCAAACCAAGCCGTCAGCCATCATAAAATCCGGTTCTTCAGCGACACTTTTTTGACCTAATTGTCTAATGCCAGATTTACTGCCATAAAAGTTAACTGTCCAGGCATCTTCTTGTTCGGGAGTTTCTGGCGTGTAAACAGTGATGCCGCGATCTCTGAGTTTCGCCACCAGATTTAAAAACTGAAACGAAGTGGAATAGCTGAGTAAAGTCAGTTTTTTGACGCCATTGGCAAATTCAACGATTTTTTCAAACAACTCAGTGTCCTGAACTACATCTTCAGAAGTTAGACCAGAGTGTTGTCTGGGACTTAGAACTTCAAGTTTACGCACTCCCATTAATTCTCGGTAGTATTCCAAGAAATCAGGTTGAAAAGGTTTGGGAGTAATAAAAATTAAATCAGTTTCGTCAGAAACCGCAAACAACTCTCGATCTGCTAAATTGGCGTTTTCTTCGATTTCGTGAGCTCGTTCAGTGTTGTTGGTGATGGCCTGAATAAATGGCCAAACGTCTTCGGAGAGGTTAGAAACATAAACCACTCGTTCATACTTCTTATTACTTAGAGGTTCCTCCGGGGGATTTTGTGACATATTTTAACCTATTCATCGCGTTACTTGTTAAGCGCGCTATTTTCAAATATCTACCAAAAGTGAATTCTATCATAGGCCACCTCAAAGGCAGGTCAATAGGCGGCGCTGGTATTCAAATCACGT
>DOZC01000006.1 GCA_003518205.1 Minisyncoccota bacterium
AAGCCAGCCAGACCATACCCCATTACTAACCAGAGATAATTACTTTGCCATATAATGCGTCTTTTTAAGATTTGATACAACCAAACCACTCCAGTTAATACCACCAAAAAGTCTTCCACTCTGACTCTAACAATATAGCCTGGTAAGACATCAAATAAAGGAATTTTGGGATACAAAGGAATAAACACCAATAAAAGCAAACTGAGGCTAAAAAGCCAATTAATTTTAAGCCTATTGGTCAAGAAATGAAAAAACCGCTGCATCTTTTTATAGTGTACACCGATATTGAAACCCACAAGAGACCCTAAAAGCCTCAACTGCCAAGTGACTTGAATTGGAGAAGTCGTTATACTGATCGCCATGAACTTTTTGGCAAGTTTCTTTTCCAAGGCTGAAAATTTATTTCAAATTCCCAACACAATTTTGCTGGGAAAAATATTTCTGGTCGCAATTTTTTGGCAGCGGTTTTATCAGCAAGTTTTGGTTAAGCACAAATCAATTTTGCTCATATTATTTTTAGGAGTAGCAAGTTGGCACTTTGGTTTAAGATCAACCATTCAAGCTTTACTTATTGCTGGGGGGGCATTTTTATTTGGGGTTAGAGTGTTAAAAGTAAGGGATTATTTATTTGCCGGCTTGATTGGGTTTATGAGTTTTGTTCAGATATTTGCCATAGTGGCTCTAATTTCCAATGTCACGATTGGTTACTATAGTACTTTAATGGGATTTTGGATCCTAGCTCTAGTTATTAATCGTTCTGAAAAAATTAATTTTAAAAACTTCCTAAATTTTAGCTCACTCAATATTTTCGATTGGGCTTTGATCTTTACTACGCTTATTTTTGGATCGCTGCCTCAAATGCATTGGGACGCAATTCAAGCCAATCTTTATATTGCCAAATGGTATGTGCTTTCTAATTCCCTCAACCCAATTTTAGAAAGTCTCACCTCTCTATTTCCCCAGAGCGCCATGGTTTATTATGCAGTTTTTTTCAAAACTGGTGGCTTGAAAATGCTTCAGTTAGCCTTTTTTTTGCCTTTTCTCTTTACTCTCTTGATAGTCAAAAAGGTTTTCAAACAAACCCAGGTTGATCTGGTCGGACAAGCTATTGGCTATTTAGCTTTCATGACTCCAATTATGATTTTCCAAGCCTCCAACGGTTATTATGATAATTTAGTTTTAACCCTATTATTGGCGGCAGGATATGTTTTATTTGTTTCAGATTTTAAAAATGTGCTTCATCGGAGTTTGTTGGCAGCATTTTTGATTGGTTTTGCCATAGGTTCTAAATATTTTCCTTTAGTTATGGCTCCACTGCCGGTATTAGCATATTTGATCTCCACCAAGTTATCGTTTAAATCAATTTTGCCAGTCATTGTCATTTTAGCCCTGACTTTTGGGCCACTTGGCCTTTGGTTGGCTCGAACCTATCTTCACACTGGAAGTCCGGTTTTTCCTTTTTTCCAAAATTACTTTCCCACTCCAAAATTTTGGGATGCCACAGATCGACTAGAAGCCAACTTTATGATTCAAACTACTATGAATCTTAACGAGTGGGTAAAAGGAGGATTTCTAACTTATCCGCTTAAATCATATTTAAATTCATCTCAATTTATTGAAGGTACCAAAGGTTATCCCAGCTTTTTATACTTAGCTCTGATCCCCTTCGAAGCCTTATTCTTAGTAGTAACTTTAATCAAATTGATACGCAGGAAGCAGTTGTTGCGTGAAGAAGGCTGGTTTCTTTATGCCTTTTTCATGTATTTTGGAGTTGGACTGGTAGTGAGATATTATCGTTATCTTTGGCCATTTCAATTTATCTGGCTACTAACTTCATCACCACTATTGTCAAAGCTAATAGCAAGTTTTAGTAAGTTTAAAATCTGGATTCTTTTGGGAGTTTGTTTATTAATTCCAATTCAATTTATTAACCTGATTGAATATTATCGTTATTACCCCCCAGATAAAACCAAGCTTTTTCATGCTGATTATTATTTGTTTAATACCACTGATAAAACTCCCACAGCCTATATCAATAGTCACACTTCCCCAAGCGATTTAATTCTAGATGGTTCAAAATTTCCGGTAATGCGGTTTCACTTCAAACCAAAAGTTTATCAATGCAGCTGGTATTGGACCGATTGGGCGTCCGAAATCAAAAAAGATCAGGTTTTAAATCAGTTTCGATATTTGATAGCTAATGATCCAATTTCGTTATCGAGTAATTATTGCAGCCCATCAATCCAAAAGGCTGTAGCTAATGGAAACTACAATCTAGTTTATCAGGATGGTACCTACACGATTTATGAAAAAAACCAACTTTGATTTAGGTCACCTGTTGGCAGCCATCGCGCTGGCTCTAATGTTTGCTGTGAGTTATGCTTCTTTGGCGATAAGAAAATATGAAACTCATCAAACCAGAGGTGATTTAACAGCCTACGCCCAGGGCCTTTGGAACACAGTTAACGGTCATTTTATGGCCAGTACCTTCAATTATAGTGTTCATAATTATTGGGGAGGGCATTTTAGAGAAATTACAGCTGATAATAGCAATATTTTTGGAGTTCACTTCAATCCGGTGATTTTATTATTTGCTCCATTTTATGCGGTTTACCCTCATCCAGAACTTTTACTCATCATGCAGGCTGTAGTTTTGGCTGGAAGTAGTATTATTATTTTTAAAATTGCTGATGACCGGCTTAAAAATAAGTTGCTAGCTTTAGCGATTCAATTTTCGTATCTTCTAAATTTGGGAATTATTACAGCAGTTTTGAGTGAATTTCATGCCTATCCCCTCACGGTTTTATTTAGTGCCTTGTTAATTTGGGGCTCTCAAAGTAAGAAGATGAGCTGGTATTACTTGTGGTTAGGGCTACTTTTATTGGTTCAAGAAAACGCTGCTATACCAGCGCTTTTCTTTGGGTTTTACTTGATTTTAAATCAAAAAACTAGAGTCAGGGGAGTCATTACTGCTGGAGTCAGTATTTTTTGCTTATTATTTATCACCAAACTCTTAATTCCCCAACTCTCCCCCTTAAAATCATATATGTTTGAAACTGCCTATGGTTCTCCTTTGGGAGGGTCATACCTAGAAATGATCACCAACTCAATACGACACCCGCTACTGCCTTTTACAGTAATTTTGTCAAAAGCTAATCTAATTTACTTGGGAAAAGTATTTTTACCCACTCTACCATTAGCATTTTTGGCTCCAGGAGCATTACTGATGAGTGTGATGACATTGGCTCCAAATTTAATTTCATCAGCTGGAATTTTGAAATCGCAAGCCATGCATTATGAAGCAGTCGGTGTCCCCTACAGTTATTTTGCTCTAATCCTCGGTGTGAGCAATTTATTTAAATTTATAAAACCGAATCAAAAACGCTGGGCAGATTTTGTAGTCCTATTTTTGATTTTGGGAGCCGTTTTGACTCAATATAAATTATTAACCGGAGCTAAGTTCTCGCCACAATGTGTTTGGTCATGCCGGTTCTATTCAGCACTCGACTCTGAAAAGGATCAGATCATTGCCGCAGTGCCTCCAGGAGTATCTGTTTCGACCCAGGATTATCTTTCTGGCCATTTATCTGGACGAGAGGGATTATATCTTTTTCCAGTTTATTTTGATTTAGCAGATTATGTGGTGATATCAAAAGGTCAAGAAATTTGGCCACTGACAAGTGAAGATCAAACCAAATATTTCTCCCTTCTATCACAAAGTCCTAAACATCAAGTTAAACTCGAAACTGATCATTTTATAATCTTTCAAAAAATTCTCTAAGTTATTAGAGTTTTTTCCAGATTATTTGTGACTCTTGAAGAAACTTTTCCAGATTTGGTTCTAATTTGGCCGAAATGTAAATCACTAAGTTATCTGTTTGGATTGGCACATCTGCCAAGAACTTTAATAAAAAAAGTGGATTGCAAGTAACTAAGCCGGGCTGAAAGTTATAAGTTTTGGCTAAAGTCAAAAAATAACTAATCAACCGGCGATTTTTTAAAGCTACTGCCATATCTACCATCTGATGGTGTAAGGCAAAGTGTTTTTTTTCAAATTTAGCTCCAGAATTGAGTTGATGAAGAATTTCTAGCTCACACAAGAGCTTAATTCCGGCTGCAAAATCTTTTTGCAGTAAATAGTTAAGATAAATTAAATTATTAAAACCCAGTTTTAACAATTGAAGCAAGTTGAGTAGTCTGACTCGTTTTATAATCATGCCAATTTGAGATGTTCCAGTCATCTCTCTGGCAATTTGTTCAACATTGGGAACAATCACTGGATTTAGTTCTGGCATTTTTTGTAGGCTTCAAAAATAGTGGCTTCAGATTTTAGGGCGAAGTCTAGCGTATTGGGAGCAGTATAAGTTTTTCTTTTAATAGCGTCAATAAAAGCTCGGTTTTCAAGATAGTAAGCCCGACCGTTAGCTTGAGGATTAATATCAAAAACAGGAGTTTGGTCGATTAAATCCTGAACTTGAATTTTTTTAACTTTTCCGGTTTTAAGTTTGATAGTGATAGTTTGGCCATCAGTTATCAGCAAAGCTTTTTCAAGTTGAATTTCAAAGTAATTCAAAGGCAACAAAGCTTTTTTAACGCTCCAAGATAGATTAATTGCGCCTCGATATTTGATGTAATCTAACTCTAATTTGGCTTCATCATCAAGGCCGGGTACAAAACGGCAAACAATTTTGCCGTTGACTTGATTGGGTTGGCCAAAAAAGAATTGTAATAAAGAAAAGAAGTGAGGTCCGGGATTCATCAAAACTCCCCCACCAGAAAGGTTTTTATTAAACATCCAGCCCTTTTTAGGTCCAAACACTTCGCCATGTTCAAACTTGCCATTAAACCCCAAAACTTTGCCATAAGTTTTTTGGGAAATAATTTTTTTAACTTCTTGATAAATTCTGGAATATAGTAAAGTATAGCCAATATGAATCACACAGGTGGATCGAAGCTTTTTGGCCTCATTTAACTGTTCGAGATTTAAAAAAGCTGGCTTTTCCAAAAAAACTTGAAGTTGATGAGCCAGGGCTGTTTTCAAGATTTTAAAATGAGTAAAGGTTGGAGTTAAAATATAAACTGCCTCAATTTTTTCATGTTCCAGGGCAGTTTCTAGATTTGCATAATAATTTCCCTCAATTCCCATGCTTTTCACGGTTTTGAATAGCTGAGGATTGGTATCAATTAAGGCTACAATCTTGACATCAGCAAAAACACTTAAGATTGAGAGATGAAGAGTGCCCATTTTACCCAAACCAATGACCGCCACTCGAACTTTATTTTCACCTTTCAAAAGACTCATGCCTTGAGAAAAACTTAAAGGTTTAAATTTAAGCTGATTCAGTAAAGGTTTGGGTTGACAAAATGTTGGCTGGGTTGAGCCCAAAATATTATCACGATAAATCGGTGGGTGAGGCAAAATTTTTAGAACCCAGGCTAAAATCAAACCCACACTTACGGGAATATGTAACAAAGAAGTTGATTGGTTATTATCGGTGGCTAAAATACCGCGATATAGTTGGTTATAAGTAATAGGTTTTTCTGACCCCACATCAATGACTTGGTTTTTGAAATCGGCTCGATCAATAATTAAGCAAATAATTTTGGCAAAATCATCAATGTAAATTGGGGACACAGTTTGACTGCCATCACCAAAAACTGGAATAACGGGTAGGGCTTGAGCTAGCTTGCGAATTTTACTAAATAAACCTCTTTCACCCTCTCCATAAACCAAGCTTGGTTTAAGAATCACATAAGGAATTCCAGATTTCTTCACTATCTCATCACTTTGAATTTTAGTTTGAGCATAAACTCCCTTTTGCTCAATTTTGGTGGCTTGGGAACTAATGTGAATTAAAAGCTTAGTGTGATTTTTTTTAGCAGCTTGAATCAAATTTTGAGTTCCAGTCACATTAACCTCAAAGCTAAGTTTGGGGTGATAAGGATTGGCG
>DOZC01000002.1 GCA_003518205.1 Minisyncoccota bacterium
CCCACAGAAAATGAGGGACTAATTATTACTGGATTGGGTGGAGATGATAAACAATTTCGCTATTTTGTTACGATTCCAGCCAGTAGGAAATTAGTATTGAAATCAAGTTTCAAAACTAAAATTAAAAAAACTTTTAGCCTGTTATTTTCGCAAACAGAAGCGAAAATAGAAAAAATTACGATAAAACCAGACCATGTCAGGCTCGTGTTGCTGATAAGTATGGATAGTTCTGTTGATGGAATTGTTATGCCTTTTATTCAAAAAATAAATTTTGATTCAAGTCAATTATTTGAACACTATTTGGTGGTCAACACAAATGTGCCTAATGATAATGAAATTCAGGGTTACGTTGGTCAAATTAGAAAATCTTAAAACAAACTCATTTGATTCTCGCTAACCGTCTTCTTTTTCATCGGGCTGGCGATTTTAGTTAATCCCAAACTACGATAAGTTCTTAACCGCTTAAAATACATCAATTTCAACATAGGCACTTGGTCGTCAAAGTAATCGTGAACGATGGCTTGAGTTTTACCCTGGTATTGTCTGGAAACAAGGGGTAAATCCCAATGATTTGGTTTCCCTCGAGGTGAGACAAGATGACAGCGTCACTCAAGGCTTGAGGATGTTGATTAAGGCGATAAACTGGGGCATAACCTGACTTTTTGCCTGGTAAATCTTCCCAATAGCGGGCAAATACATCATCTCTGGTATTAAACAGAGAGCGATAGAGACCAAACTGGTCTCGTTGTGTTGCTTTTGCCATATATGGGGTATTATACCTGATATCTTCAAATGTTTCCTTGACAGAAGGAAACATTTATGGCATACTTTCCTTATGACAGGTAAAGATTTACTCAAAACCATCATCATTGACAGTCAACAGAGGGCTATTCCAGAGGTGTGGGAGAGAACACTCAAAATACCCATTGACAGCGGCAAAATAATAACCCTAGCTGGAGTCAGACGAAGCGGCAAAACCTATCACTTATTTAGCCTAATGAATAAGCTAAAGTCTAGTGGCATATCAAACGAGCGACTTTTATATTTTAATTTTGAAGATGAACGATTGCATCTCTCCAGTAAGGAGTTAGATTTAATCCTCCAAGCGTATCAAGAGCTTTACCCCGGTCACAAACTATCCGATTGTTATTTTTTCTTTGATGAAATTCAAGAAGTCGAAGGTTGGGAAAAATTCATTAGCCGGATTTACGCGTCAATAAGTCAACATATATTTATTACTGGCTCCAATGCTAGGTTGTTATCGAAAGAAATTGCTACGGCGCTACGAGGTAGAACCATCACTTTTGAAGTTTATCCGCTTTCGTTTGCTGAATATGTCGGTGTTTTATCGCCAAAATTGAATTTTCATAGTAGTGCTGATAGGGCGACTCTTATTAATTTCTTCGATCGTTTTATGCATCAGGGTGGTTTCCCTGAACTTGTTCACCAGGAAGATGAGTTAAAAGACAAGGTATTGCAGGAATATTTTAATGTAATGGTGCTGCGCGATTTAATTGAACGCTATCAAATAACTAATAGTTCAACCCTTAAATATTTTTGCAAACGAGTGGTGGGTGCTAGTGGAGGGGAGTTTAGTGTTAATAAGATTTATAACGAGCTTAAATCGCAAGGATATCAGGTAGGCAAAGACACGCTTTATCTCTACCAAAGTTACGTGGAGGCAATCTATTTAAATCGGTTTATAAACAAATATTCACACTCTGTGGTTAAAGCTGAAAGTTCACAAAAAAAGTGTTATGTCATTGATCAAGGTATGGGTGCAGCTTTGGATTACAAACTGAGCCAAGATAGAGGCAGACTTTTGGAAACCACTGTGGCATTAGAGCTTCTGAAACAGGGTAAGCAAATTGCCTATCAGCAAAATGGCAGTGAATGTGACTTTGTGGTGATCGAAAAAGGTAAAGTAGTTACAACTATTCAAGTAGCTGCTGATTTTATGGATCCCAAAACAAAAGAGCGAGAAATAAAAGGGTTAATGCAATCTTGTCTAAAATTCGGTCTATCGAGCGGAATCATTCTGACTTTTGATCATACTGAACAACTGGATCAAGAGGGTGTAAAAATAACTGTAGTGCCTGCTTGGCAGTTTTTCTTGAGCAACGCTAATTAAGACTGTCAAAAGTCCGTTGGGTGATGCTGTCTAGGAAAGCTTGTTTAATGGTTTCGAAAGCTTGGTTGCTTCTGTTCTTAATTTTTTCTTTGCCATAATTCCAGACGTGTTCAATGAGGTTGTGTTCTGGGGCATAAGTAGGTAGATGAACCAGTCGAATTCGTTCAAATCGATGACCTTTTCCCAGGTGGGCTCGGACTTCTTTACCTCGGTGCCACCTGGCATTGTTTTTCGGGAGCTATATACACATTTATTTTTCCACTCTATCATCGCGATGATGTAAGAAGTTTAGTCTAGACAAAGTCCAGAATTTCTGTAAATATGGACGAATATGTCTAAAACTTATCAAACCCCATTTTTCATCGATGATGAATCTTTAAAAAAGCTCAAGTTAGTAGCGGTGGCTTATTCCCATATTTCTCGAGAAGATTTTCCCACTCAAGGTTCTTACGAAGCTGAGGTGGAAGTAGAAGACCGGGCTGAAGAAGTCATCGCCGAGGTTGCCAAACTCGGAGTAGCTGTTAAGGGTTATGCTGCCAACCAATATTTCTTAACCAATATTTTAGTAGATAAACCAGATTTGGTGCTGAATCTGGTAGATACCGTTAGAGGCAAAGACGGTTTGCAACCGGCCGTACCAGGAGCTTTGGAGCTGTCGGCTGTTAAATACACTGGCTCAGGCCTCAAAGGGTTGGTTTTGGGCAATGATCGGCATATGTTTAAGCAAATGTTGATTGCTCATGACATCCCCACCCCAGCTTATAAATTTATCAAAGATATGCGTACCAAAGTTCCGGCTGACCTGGGTTTACCTCTGATCATTAAGTTAAATGAAAGTGGCGGTAGTGTCGGTATTGACAATAAAGCTGTTAAGGAAACTCTGGAGGCTGCCACCAAAAAAATTGCTAAAATGCTGGAACAACATAAAATGCATGTTATCGCCGAGCAATTTATCGGAGGTCCAGAAATTACTGCTGTGGTTTTTGATGATGGTCATAAAAAACACGTTTTTCTGGGTCAAAAATTCTTTCGAGTTAAACCAGATGGCAAACACGACTTCACCAGTTTAGAAAGTTATGACGATATTAAAGCCTACTATTACAAAATTCCTGAACCAGAAATCATTGATCGAGTGACCCCTTATGTAATCAGGGCTTTTGAAACTCAAAATTATCGCGATTATGCCAAGTTTGACATTCGCTATGATGAGGAGAGTAAAACTCCTTATTTTATTGACTGTAATCCCAACACCGCTTTGGGTCCTGATAAAGGTCTCCCCATGACCGAGGTTCTGTTAACTCATGGCGTTGAGTTTACTCATTTGCTGAAAAGTTTATTGTGCAAATATGCGGTTAAAATCTCATGATTTATGCAAATTCGCCAGATTACCCAAATTTCTGAAGCCCACTGTGGAGCCGCGGTATTACAAATGTTGCTCGAAGCTCAGGGAACCATTACTTCTCAGCCCATGATTGCTGAAATGGCTGGAGTTTCGGCCGTGATCGAGGAACACGGGATGCGACTGGATCAAATAGCTTTGGCTTGTAATAAAATTGCACCCAATTTAGTTTTTTGGTACAAATATCACTCTTCACTAGAAGATGTGAAATATCTCTTGGAACGGGATATTGCCATCGGAGTTGAGTGGCAAGGTTTATTTTATAACTCAATTGAAGAAGAATTGGCTGCCACTAAAGATGAGGGTGATTATGGTCACTACAGTGTGGTGGCCTTTTTTGATGACGAACAGGATCAGCTAGTAATAGTAGATCCATATAAAGATTTTGTGAATCAAAATAGAGTTTTTAGCACCCAAACTTTTTTACAACGATGGTGGGACACCAATGAAATCATCGACAAACGAACCGGTAAAGCTCAAATCGTGGAAGATACTCGACTACTCTTTTTTATCACCCAAACCGGTGAGTGGCTACCAAGTGAAATGGGCTTTAAACAGTTTAATGTGATTTTAGATCGTTAGATTGAGTTTTTGGCTCAACCTATGAACCAACACTCACTGACCCTCCAGATAAAGTAAAACCGACTTTGCCACCGAAACTCATAACCATGATAATCCCAATAACTAACATGGCTACTAAACCACCCACAACCTCACGGTCGGGGTTCTAGGTTGGGAAGTATAGAAAAAGTGAAGCCAAGCATTGTTAATGTTTCTGCATTTTGATACTCTTAACATATGGAAAATGAAGTTCAAACAAATACTTCGCCAAAGCAGTCCATACCTCAAACTCCTGCCATTGTTCCATCGCCAACCAATTGGTTAAAAATTCTGTTATTTACAGTATTGGGGCTAACCATTGTTGCAGGATCAGTTTTTGCAGGCATCCAAATTGGTAAAAACCAAATATCCATTCAACAACCAATAGTCGTGCAACCAGCAACTCAACCAACCACAAACACTACAACAACTAATGAAAAACCAAAAATTGTTGATTTTTTTGCTTGTGGTGACTATTGTCCAGGTGACCCTGGACAATATACTGTTAAAGTCTTTGAAGGAGTTAAAGACGAAGGTGAATGTTTGAAAATTGGAGGAGTTCCAAAATCATTTACGGGTTGGGGAACAACTAAATATTGTTTAGCCAAATAATTCAACCCAATATTTAAAGTTATCAATCTTTATATCAATGCTCGCACTGGCCAGGTATGTGGGAAATTACTTTCAATCTGGCTCCCCCAACCAGACTCATTTTTGCCAAGCAATTTTTAAGAAAAACTCTCGATGATAAATCCAAAGTTTTTACCTTAAGTCAGTTAGGAGTTTAGTAAGCTTTTTTTGCGCCGTTTTTTAGTGCTTTTTCAGCATTGTCTTTAGACATCATGGCACAAACAGTTGTTCCACACTTCTCATGCTTTCCTTTGGCCATAAAGCCACCCTTTTCAGTTTTATGAATCTCTGATGCTGATAATTCAACGCCTTTTTCCTTACATTTAACGCAGTATCCTGTTACCATGTTTGCCTTCCCTTGATTATTTATATCTGAATTCATTGTAACGCCTTTTTAGGGTTCTTCATACCCTAAAAGCAAAAAATCTGTATTTATTGATTGAAACAGCTTCAAGATCAGCAGTTGTGTAACGAGTACCCACCCCCACCCCGAGAGAGTAATCATTAAAAATCTCTTGGGACTCCCGTTTGAACCAAACATAAGTAAAGTGACATAAGTCTGTTGCTAGTTAATATATATCAGAGCTCTCTCATCACCCGTAATATTTCCATTACAACTACTCTTGCCATAAATCCTTACACGATACTGGTAATAACCTGAATCCGTGATCTTTGATAAATTCCATTGTGCCAAAACTCCATTTTCGACCACTTGTGTTCCATTGCCAGTCAAGGCTACCCCCTCGCTTATCCAAGCGCTAGGGCTAGCTCCTTTTCCATACTCAATTTTATAATTTATAAAATTGTCACTTTTAACTGTCCCAACAATATTAACTACTTGTGAACGAGTGAAAGAAGCCCTGTCGTCTGGACTTTTAATTTCAATAGTTGTCCTTAACTCTTGAGAGGAATCATAACATTTTGCTAGCAAAGGCATGATGCCATTGAGAGTCCCAAATCCATACTGTGGAGTCCAATCAACTCTTTCACAAACAGAATCCGGCATAACCTGAATGCATGCCTGACCAGGAAGACAAGATGGCATAGGCGGCTGATAACAGTAATCACTAGAATCAGGTGGATTGTCAGTCCAGATTTTAATTCCTTGATTGAGCTCCTTTCCTGTCCAGTCAGGAAAGTGTGAGGCCATTAAAGCTACTACGCCAGAAACAAAAGGAGCGGCACATGAAGTGCCAGAACAATATCCATAATCACCACCTAGAAAAGTTGTATAGATATCTTTTCCTGGAGCGCTAATTTGTATTGGGTATCCATAACTATAGACTCGAGCCAAACCATTAGCATGGGCGCCAACTGCAATCACGCCCCTGTATGCTGCCGGATAAAAAGGAGTGTTGAAAATATCAATATTATCATTACCAATCCCAGCCACTATTACAGCTTTGTTGTTATTAAGAACATTTTTTATCGTATCCCTCAACAATGCAGAATTTGCGTATCCACCCATACTAAGATTTATCACTTTTACCGTAGGGAAAGAGTCGGCATAAACAATAGCCTTGGCGATATCGGAGTAATTAAAAATACCACTGCTGCCAACATTGGCCCTAACAGGAAGAATGGAATTCTTCCACGCCAGTCCAGTCATACCTAAATTATTATTAGAAGTAGCCGCTGCAATTCCAGAAACAATGGTCCCATGACCAAATTCATCATTGGTGTTATTGTTATTTTGATTAACATTCCAGCCATGAACATCATCGATATAGCCATTATTATCATCATCAATATTATTGTTAGCAATTTCACCGGGATTGGTCCAAATTTTGGCTGTTAAATCTGGGTGAGAATAATCAATACCACTATCAATGATAGCAATGACCGTATTACTGTCACCAGAATTGACTCCCCAAGCTGATTCCATCAACAAATAACCTCTATACCAGAGAGGATTATTATTTAAGTCTTTTTTATAAAAAGGGTCATTTGGGATAATGGGGGTTATTGTAGTCTCCTTTGCGAGATAGTCTAATTCTGCATATTCGATTTTTTTATTCTTATTCAAAGAATCGACTAACATTTTTTCTTTGCCAACAGTAGTGAAAACAACAAAAACCCTGTTTAAACCAACCACATCTTTATTTGAGACTACTTTTATTAAAGGAACTACTTTGCTAACTAATTTTCTATCATTTACAGGCAAAAAAGATCCAGTTGAAAAAACTTTAGAATCCACCTTACTTTTTGTTTTAACGATTATTCTTCCAGAAGCATACGTCGTATTAGCTAATTTAGTCATCAGATGCTTATCGGCAGCATAAATGGGTGTATGAACTCCTCTAATTGTCAAAAAAAACAATAAGATAACGATTATTATCAGTTTCTTTTTAATCATATAAATTATCTTACCATTAAAAACCCACTCCTCTGTTGTAAATTAGAATTGACACATTTAGCTTCGCCATTTTCACTAATTTCATCACTAATGAACGAGACAGAGCGACATAATTGTTTTGCTATTTGTCTAATTGTGACTGGATCTGAAAATTACTTGAGAGAAAAGTGATGCTCACGGTCATAGAGGAGATGAAAGAGTCTTTTATTTAAAAGTTTTACCGGACAAATAATTTCATGCTAAAATATTTTTAGATGAATGAAGAAACCACGATAAAAGAAGGTGAAAAAAAATTTAAATCTATAGAAGCTGTTTTTGAGGATAGGCTAGGGATTCCATTCCCAGAAAAACCAGAAGACTTACCCTTGAAAATTTTGTTGAAACCAAATGTTTTTGGTGGACTTATTGAAGCAGTTTTAGCTCAAGAAACAGAAGATAAGCTCTCCGAGAATGGTCTAACTAAAGAAAGAAGTCAATTTTTAGGTATTTTAAATATGGATGGGACTCTGAAGGATACAAAAGTGTTTTTAGGACTACCAATCAGAACAAAGGATGCTTTAGCTGAACTTAAGCGTTGGTTCCAACCTCTTTTTGGTCAAAAAATTAAGCCACTTGTTTATTGGCACACTCATACAGAAAAGGCTGATTCTCCGTTTCCAACTGAATCTGACGTTGCACAAAGATTAGGAGAGGATAGGAAATGTTCCATTTACTTACATGCTTCTCAAACTGAAATTACTGCAATAGTGCAAACCAAAAAAGCATACCCAAAATCAATTCCTGTTAGCACTATGCAAAAAGGATTTGATTTCTATGATCAAGTAGTAAAAATTTATAATAGCTCAGACGCTCAGCCCAAACTTGATGCATTAGCCAGATTTTTAGAAGAACAAGGGTACGTCATTTATACCTGGAAAAAACCAAATCAAATTAGAACAGTGAAAGACGGAGTTGATTCCGGATGCTTTATATCTGGAATTAAAATGGATAGAATTCAAATATCAACACCTTAAATCTTATAGGTTCCATCCCCTATTTGCGGGTAATAAGTTATTGTGATGTATTACTTGAGAAAATTATTTGCTCGAGAAATGGGAGGACTTTCGAACAATTGATTGGATTAATTACCTGGATTATCCAGAATATACACTAAAGGAAATTGACCCCATTTCCTACACACTTAAAAAGTTTTCAATAATGGCTTCTCCCAGCCAAAACATGTTTCTCGATTTTTCAACTTATCGAAAGCGTTGACGCAACTCGGATCCAGCTTGGCAAATTCCTGCAATACTTCCACCACTTCCTCAATAAACCCGCCCACCTCACCATCCGAGTCGTCAACTCCGCCAGTACATAGTTTCTTATCCAATCTTAAGAGTAAATCAATCAACAACCCGGCTGTTTGAATACTTACGGGCAAATCAGAGATAACAACAGATAAACGATTACAACCTTCGGAAAGCGAATTTTGGTAGGCAAACCAGGTACGAGACGGACCAGTGTAGGATTTTATGTATTTCAAAGAAGAGGTAATCGCCTGTTTTACAGTGATCAGCTCATTATCTGATAAGGTTCCCAACTTACCACTACAAGTTGGGTTTTGAACCAGCTTTTTATCATTAGTTGTCAGTGACTTTCCGTCTTGAACCACATAAATT
>DOZC01000044.1:0-3451 GCA_003518205.1 Minisyncoccota bacterium
CGTGATTTGAATACCAGCGCCAGTTATTGACGCCCTCAAAGTTTGGTGGCCATATCTTTGCTGCCTCTTCCCCATGGGGGGAGTAACTGCCCTGGCCTTTTTTCGCAAACACAGCTCAACTATTGGCCACAATCACGGAGTATCTGATCTAGAAGTTCCTTTTACCACATCCCAGAAAGAAGAACAAAATCTCTTTAACTGGGCTGTGTGGGCGGTCAAGCAAAAAAATCCTCAAGTTCGCAAAGCTGGCGAGGCTTGGCTGCGATATCACCGAGATGAGTAACTTACTTTCTTTCTTGTTCGGCGTAAATCACGCACTCCATCGCACCCTGATAGCCAAATAGCTCATTGTCCTTGAAAACAATTTTCAGTTCCCGAGCGGCATCTTCATCGCTGGATGAAGCGTGAATCAAATTCATTTGTTGACTCATGCCAAAATCACCTCGAATTGATCCTGCCTCAGCCTCTCGACCCAAAGTGGTGCCCACCAGTTTGCGAACTACCGGCACAGCATCAACGCCCTCCCAGGCCATGGCCACAATTGGCATTGAACCCATAAAACTCTTGAGGTCGCCAAAAAAACTCCGATCTTTATGCTCCACATACCACTCACTCAACATCTCATCGGTCATTTGAACCATCTTCAGACCCACTAATTTTAAGCCTTTGCGCTCAAATCGACCAATAATCTCACCGATTAGGCCGCGTTGTAAGCCATCGGGTTTGACTAAAACTGCGGTACGGGCGTTTGACATAAGCTGTCCCCTTCTTTGTTTTTATCTGGCTGAATTTTTGAGCCAGTTTGTATTATTACTTTATATTACGATAGTTTTCGAGAGTTTTTTTTAAAACTCAGTTTGGAGTTTCTTTTTAGTTCCCGATTTTTGACTATTTTTACAATATCGAACTAGACTTTATTATTTCTTACTCCTCGTTTGTGAGCGAATTTGGCGAGGTTTTCTGACCAAACTATCAGCCACCCACTTGGCTATTTTTGATTTAGATTTGAAAGGACCAATAATTGCCAATCGTAATTGATCTGGTTTGATTAATTGCTTTGCAATTCGATGTAGATCGACTAACTTCACCGCCTTAACTTTGGCTAAAGCTTCATCGGGAGTTTCAATTTTACCTTGCAATAATTGCCGAATTCCATAATATTGGGCTACTGATTCGCTGTCCTCGAGACTTAAAACCGTTTTTCCAATCAGGTAGTCCTTGGCTCGATTTAGCTCAGCTTCAGTAACGGGTTGAGTTCCGTCTGCTAAATCCAGAAACTCGCCAATCATAACTTGAATCGCCTCGGCGGTTCTGGCTGGATCAACTCCGGCCATGCCTCCAAAAACCCCCACATCATGAAAGTAATCTTCACTGCTGTGAATGTAATAACACAATCCCCGCTGCTCTCGAACTTCAGTAAAGAGTCTAGAGCTCATGTTGCCCCCCAAAATCGTCGATAAAACCGAAAGGGCGTATCTATCCGGGTTCTGACGGGAAAAACCCGGCCAACCTAGTACCAAATGAGCCTGCTGAGTTTGGCGATAAACTACTTTTAACCGGTCCTCACCAAAAACCTGAATTGGCCGAGCTGCAGCCCTTTGATTAATGGCATTATCGGCTCGTTTAAGTTGGGGCGCCTTACTAAAAGCCGTTTCGACTTGAGTCATAAATTTGGGACTTGAAATGACTCGCTCTGCTCCTGCTACCACCAATACCAAATTATTAAAACCATACCAATGGTGTAAAAATTGCTTGAAATCCTGAGTGGTAAAACTCTGAATCGTAGATTTAACTCCCACCACATCATGAGCCAAACCCGGATCAGCTCCATAAAGTAAATTCTCAAACACATTATCAATATGCCGCTGAGGTGAATCGGCATACATATTTAATTCTTCAATAATGACGCCTTTTTCGCGATCGATATCTTCCTGTCGACATTGAGGCGTCAGTAATAGATCTGACACCACATCTAGGGCTAACTCCACATGTTCAGCCGCTGAGCGAACGTAATAGCCAGTGTATTCTTTGCTGGTAAAGGCGTTAAAATCCGCGCCCACCCCATCGACGATAGTCGCCAATGATTGAGCGGTGGGATATTTGGCGGTGCCCTTAAAAACTAGATGCTCCAAAAAATGAGCTAACCCTTGCCATTTAGCCGGCTCATAGCGAGAACCAGTATTGGCCAGAGTTAGAACTGTAACCGATTCCGCCATGGGCATGGGAAGCTTAATGACTGTCAAACCTCTAGAAGTGTAACTTACCTGATGCTGGATCATGAGATTGATTGTAGCATGAGATTACCAGGCTTATGATTAAGTTTAACTCGAATTTTGCTCCAAATTTTTCAATTAAAAATTGACCCCCAAACCCAACGATTAGGCGAACAAAACTGAGTATATTTTGTGTTCTTGCTGTTTTCAGCTATATGGCTTTTTTTGTTATTTTATTGATATAAATTTTTTACTCAATTATGGCAAAATAGACTGTATAATTTATGAAAGGTTATTTTTGTTTTTTACAGCTTTAAAAAGGCAATTTTGACAAATTAAGCCGACTTCAAAATGATTTTTTCCCCTCCACTCCTTTGATTTCATCGCTTATCACCGATTGAATTGGATTTAAAATTTTTTGCCGCTTCAAACTAGGAATCAAATTTGACTCGTCAATTTTTAGAATTGAAAATTTAGCTTTGCCATTCAACTTTAATCCATTAACCAACGTCATCAAGCTTTTTTTCTTAACAAGGATAGGGCGTTTTAAGGTCAGATTCGCCCTCTTTTTTAAAGATATTGAACACTTTTTTACTTGAGAAAATGATGTATATTTTCTATAATAATCGCTATTAGCTTGCATTTTGTTTTCAATTATGACAAAGTGGAGTCACGCTCTTTTAACAAGTTCAAAGTGCTGTAGTCAGTGTTTTTGAGTCGGCAACCAATATTTTTGGCCATCCAATCTCAAACTGATATCTCCGATGTCAGCTGTTGAGAGCACCATAGCTCCGTGATTCATCAATTTTTTCAAAGTTTCGGCGGCTGGATGACCATAGGAGTTAGTTTTTCCCACGCTAATCAAGGCCAACTTGGGATTAATTTCCTCGAGTAGAGCTTCAGAAGTGCTGGTTTTGGCTCCATGATGACCCACTTTTAGTATCTCGACTGGGCCAAGATCAGCTTGACGCAAAAGCTCCATTTCACCAGGGGTTTCCAGATCTCCAAGTAATAGAGCTCTGGTTTGACCCACCGTTAATAAACTCACTATCGATCGATCATTGTCAGACCAAGCTGGGTAATTTTGAGTTTCACTAGCCAAAGTTTGGAGAATTTTTAGTGTCCACATCTGGTGAAAAAGATTCAAGTCAATAAGTTGCCCCAAAATCGGTCGTTTCCACACCATGCCTTGATTAAGAGCCATGGTAAGTTGAGTTAAAAACTCCGGGTTTGCTTCG
>DOZC01000044.1:3577-4859 GCA_003518205.1 Minisyncoccota bacterium
AAACTCCGGGTTTGCTTCGGTGAAAGCCTGGGGCGGATCATCCGCCACCAGATTCAATACCCGATAAATACCCAAAATACTGACTAACCCACCCACATGATCTCGATCATAGTGTGTAATCAACACTAGGTCTAACTCATGATCCCACGGCGGTAAATTACGATCGAGACATCTTAGCACTCGATCATCCTGACTGCTATCGATCAACACTTGGCGAAAGCCTTGATGTATCAAGATCGCATCCCCCTGACCAACATCGCATATAGTCAAATAGACGTATTGATCAGGCCAATTTAAGTGGACATAAAACCAGCTGCCAACGGCAATGACGCCAAGCGCCATTGCCCCCAAATTGGACCGACTAAGCAACCAATGAATCATTTTCGGTTGTGACCGATAAGTATCAAAATGTATCATCTGAACTTTGAGCGGATAAGTTGATAGTTTTAACCACTAAAAAACCCGACAGTAGCCACCAACCGATCCAACCGCCCCAAATTAAGTGGTGGGTTAACAGCCAGCGATCTAGTTGACTCAGTAGAGTCAAACTGGAAAGGAAGAGTTGAGCTGTGAAGTTCAAAACTTGACCCATAATTCGCAGACTGATCCAGCCTACCTCAAGTGGCCGTTGGCCCATCCAGGTCGTGGTCATCAACAACCCCAAGCACAACTGAGTTATCAAAGGAGTCATCCAGAGTAAACTTGGGTTGGCAATCAAGCTGATGGGCGTGAAAACGTCGAACTTCAGCCAGAGATATGGGGTAATGAATACTTGAGCTGCCAAGCACATTTTAAAAGAGTCGGAGAGGGTTTGGACAATGGTGTGAAAACACTGACTCACTAGTTGAGTAAACTTTGTCCTAAATTGAGATTGGCGTGCGGTTCGCGGTTGGAACCCCTCAATCAAACTTTTTTCTCGAGTAACTCGACTCGAAAAATCACTAAATAAGGCCAAACCCAAAGTGGCCAAACAGGAAAGTTGAAACGATAACTCGAGTAAATAAGCCGGTCTAACTAATAACATTAAACCAGCCGAGACTCCGAGAGACCAGAGAGCATTAACTGGTCGTTTCCAGAGGTACAAAGCCGCCAAACGGTAGCTGGCGCCCAGAGTTGCTCTCACAATTGAAGCTGAGAACTCGGCTAAAACCAGGTAAAAACCTAAAAAAAGCATCACTAGTCCAAATTTAGTTTGGCGCTGAGGCCAAATCCGGGTAATGAACTCACTCCAACCCACCACTATGGCTACATTGGCACCAGAGGCCGAAGCAATATGAAGTAA
>DOZC01000079.1:0-442 GCA_003518205.1 Minisyncoccota bacterium
TGGTGGTTAAATCCACCGTGCCGCCAGGAACTCTCGAAAAAATCGAGACTATCATCAAGTCTCAAACTCAAACTGAATTTTTTACTGCCTCAGTTCCAGAATTTTTGCGTGAAGGTAGCGCCGTTTATGACACCCTTCACCCGAGTCGAATTGTGATTGGAGCCACTTCTGAATCAGTTTTTGCCAAACTCGAGGAACTTCACCAACCACTTCAAGCCCCAATGGTTCGAGTTAAACCTGAGTCAGCTCAAATGGCTAAATATGCGGCCAATGCTTATCTGGCAACTCGAATTACTTTTATTAACCAAATCGCCGATTTGTGTCAAAAAAATGGCGCCGATGTCCAAGACATTATTCAAGCTATTAGTTATGACCCCCGGATCGGCCAGCATTATTGGTATCCAGGTTTGGGATATGGGGGTTCTTGTTTCCCCAAAGATGT
>DOZC01000079.1:505-2726 GCA_003518205.1 Minisyncoccota bacterium
TTGTTTCCCCAAAGATGTTAAAGAATTAGCGGCTTACTCTAAAAGCATCGGGGAAAGTGGCAACTTATTTGTCAAAATTAATCAACTCAATGAAGAACGCTTGCCAAAGCTTGGATTGTATTTTGGAGCAAAGGTCGGCGGGTGGCAAGGCAAAAAAGTGGCTTTTTTAGGGCTTTCTTTTAAACCAAATACTGATGATTTGCGGGAAGCTCCCTCAACCAAACTCATTCCTTTTTTGATTCAAGCAGGTGCCAAAATTAAGGGATTTGATCCTATGGCCGTTCCGTCCTTGGAGCAACTTGGGCTCACGACTGCCGATTCAGGTTGTTTTAATCAGGTAAAAACTATTTCAGAAGCTTGTGCCGATGCAGAAGTTATTTTGGTTGCTATTGAGTGGCCTCAAATTACCTCGTTTGATTTTGGCACCATTAAAAGTCAGGGTCAACAATATTTTATTGATGCCCGAAATCAGTTTGATTCAAAAAAAGTTCGAGTGTGGGGTTATGAGTATTTAGGAATTGGGAGAGGAAAAACCACTCATGAGTCGTGATGTCATTTTGATTACTGGAGGTACTGGTTTTGCTGGATCACATTTAGTGGAGGTTTTATTAGCCTCTGGCGAGACTCAGATACATGTAACCTGCCAAAGTGGTCGAGGTGGTTTTGTGAGTCAACTTTTGCCAGCTGATCAGATTCATGAACTAGATTTAATTAACTTCGAGACCACCGCCAACTTAATCAAACGACTTCAGCCCAATCAAATTTATCATTTGGCAGCTACAGCTGCGGTAGGAAGTAGTTTTAATCAAACCAGAAAAATTCTCGAGAATCACTTGGAGCTACAACTAAGCCTTTTGGAAGCTGTGAGGCAATTTGCTCCCAAATCCAGAATTTTGGCCATTGGCAGCGCTCTGGAATACGATACCACTCCCACTTCTCCTCATTTAGTAATTGACGAAACTCATCCGCTGGGACCGGTTAGTCCTTATGCCGTTTCAAAAGCCATTCAGTCTCTTTTGGCAACCTCTTATGTTAAAACTCATCGGTTAGATGTGGTACTCGCCAGGCCATTTAATCATATCGGGGAACGTCAAGGCCTAGGTTTTGTGGTGTCAGATTTTGCGGCTCAAATTGTTAAGATCGAACGCGGACTTCAAACTGAAATTCGAGTTGGAAATTTGTTGGCCGAACGAGACTTTACTGATGTTAAGGATATGGTTGGGGCCTATCAACTGTTAATGCATCGAGGAATAACTGGCGAGGTCTACAACCTGGGTAGCGGGCGAGCTCATTCAGTTCAAAATATTCTCAATTGGCTTAAAGCCAGTGCTCTAGCTCCAGTTGTGGTAGTCCCAGACCCACTCAAATTTCGCCCGCTTGATATTAACTCGATCATTGCCGATAATGATAAAGTTTGTGCTTTGGGTTGGCAGCCAACTGAGGATATTAAACCCACAGTGGAGCGAATTTTAGCCTGGTGGCGAACTCAAAAGATTTAACAAAAAAAGGATTTGACATGAAAAAAGCTTTTATTACTGGCATCACTGGCCAAGATGGTTCTTATCTAGCTGAATTACTTCTAGAAGAAGGTTATCAAGTTTATGGACTAACTCGCCGGTCTAGCACTCAAAATTTTGCCAGAATTGAACATATTATTCATAATCCAAAACTAGAACTAGTTTCCGGTGATTTAATTGATCAACATTCATTGACTTATGCTTTGAAAGAAATTCAGCCAGATGAAGTTTACAATTTGGCAGCTCAATCATTTGTCAAAGCTTCCTGGGAACAACCGGTTTTGACTGGTGAATTTACCGCTATTGGAGTTACCCGCGTCTTAGAAGCAGTTAAATTAGCTTGTCCTGAAGCTAAATTCTACCAAGCTAGCTCCAGTGAAATGTTTGGTAAAGTTCAAGAAGTACCCCAAACCGAGACCACGCCATTTTATCCTCGCTCTCCTTACGGAGTTGCCAAAGTTTATGGCCATTGGATTACCGTTAACTACCGAGAATCGTTTAATATGTTCGCTGTGTCCGGAATTTTATTTAATCATGAATCTCCTCGTCGCGGTTTGGAGTTTGTAACTCGAAAAATTGCTAACGGCGTGGCTCGAGTTAAACTTGGCAAACAACCCATGATTGAGTTGGGCAACCTAAATGCCAAACGAGATTGGGGTTATGCCAAAGATTATGTTCGAGCTATGTGGCTGATGCTTCAACAA
>DOZC01000079.1:2841-3077 GCA_003518205.1 Minisyncoccota bacterium
ATGCTTCAACAACCCAAGGCTGATGATTACGTAGTTGCTACCGGCGAAACTCACTCGGTTCAAGAATTTTTAGAATTAGCCTGTGAGACGGCTGGAATAAAAGATTGGCAATCAATTTATAAACATAACCCCAAGTTTGATCGACCGGCAGAGGTTGATCTCTTGATCGGTAATCCCACCAAAGCTAAAACCAAATTAGGCTGGGAACCCTCAGTTGATTTTTATGGTCTAGTTAA
>DOZC01000007.1:0-1382 GCA_003518205.1 Minisyncoccota bacterium
ATGGGCAGCGAACTGTTTGCCTCTCTCTCAATTGAAAAAGATGAGGTTATCCACGGTTTAACTGCTCACCCATTGTATGGAGGATTATTTTGTGAATTAACCCAAAGAATGATTTGGGCCATTGGTTTAAAGAAAGGATGGGAAGTTGATGGGGATGGAAAAATTGCCAAAGCCGACACATCCACAAATCCAAAGGTGAGATATAACAAACGCTATGACTACGGTTCAAATATTTGTGCCTCTGGTGGTAAAGTTGAATTAAAGAGTTTGATTGAAGAAACTTTTAACACCCTCATTGCTGAAGAGCGAGAAATTTTGATGAACTCCAGGGCTTTTGAGGCAAATCCAGCCAACAGAGCACGTTTGGAAGAAACTCATAATAAAAGAATTGATGATTTAATTGCCAGAAAAGACTACATTTCGGAGCTGGCCTATCACATGTATTTGGGTGGAAATCTTTTAGACAAGTCATTAGCTTTGCGTCAAAGAATCGGCGAGCAAACAAAGAGTCATGACAGTAAAACCGCCAAGAATTTTTCTGTTGCCAATGATCCATTCCCAGATTTGGATCACAAAGTAAATCGCTATGAAAAGGGTTTTGAATTAAGCACCGCTCTTTTCTTGATATTTTATCCAGAGCTGAAACCTCAAGATTTATTAGACATGGGTATTATTTCGGACACTGGTGATACTGAGGCTGATAATCGAGCTAGAGCCAAGATTGCCAAAATGAAAATTTGGCGAAAATTAATAATCCAATATTTCAACATTACTGGTGCCTCACTAAAAGGAGTTACTCTGGAAAATAACAAGCCGATGGAATTTCCTCGGCCTGGAAACAGTCAGGATTTAGAATTTTTATCAGCCTACTGTCCCACTGGACAAACCTCTGTTGCAGTCGAGCCAATCAGGGCTCCTGAGTGGGGGGAGGAGGTTTTTCCTAGCGTTTATACTGTTTTAACTGATCCAATCTATCGAGATCACCAAAATTGGGATCAATATTATAAGGCTGAGACTTCCTGGATTAAATTTATGGACACAATTGCTGCGCCAGTTCCAGCTGATGTAACCATAGATAAAATTATGGGCACCAATAACGATGGCCTGTTAACCACTATTGTTGAGTCTCCAATTTTGGGTATGGCAAAATTAGTTAAGGGCAAACATTTTGACTACGTGCCTCCGATGTTGACATTTTATATTCAAGAATTAATTTCTAATTTACATCCAAACACCAAAGACTCAAAAGCTAGGGCTTTAAAGCGAATTGTTCAAAAACTTGACAATGTTTCCATGCGCGGTTTGAGCGCCATGTATCCCCAAATTCAAAAAGTTATTTCTAATTTAATTGGCGATGCTAGATTTGATCGCATGGTGGAGGG
>DOZC01000007.1:1494-3745 GCA_003518205.1 Minisyncoccota bacterium
AGTGAATTTATTTCTCCTGATGATTTTGATTTGCAAAAACCAATTTTGGAATACACGCACCTTTGTGAAAAATTTGTTAATGAGCAATTTGACGCACATGCTGGAGAACATCCGGACTTGAAAGTAAGTCTTATTACTGGCATGCCAGTAGAAAGAGTAAGCACTTGGTTTGCGAGTCCAGATGAAAGGGCGCGCTTCCGCGAGGAGGTTTTGGAATTGCATGAGGGGGGAATTCAAACACCATATGGCACTAGTCTAGCTCCATCTCAGGAGAAAACTACAGAGGAAGCCAAATAATACCCAATTTGGTTGGTACTAGATTTTTAAGACAGCCAGAGGGAAACTAAAAAACTATTTAGATTTCTTGCCAGAAACTGGACGCACAAAGCGATATTGGGTTTTGTTGTTTTTGCCATCAGCTGATTTGCCAGCCAATTGATTGGCAATTAAAGTGGTCATGTCTTCAGCATCAAGGGCTCTGCCTTCAGCCAATCTATCCAAGAAGACTCTGCCCTTGTGAGCCACTTTTTGGGTTTTACTACCCCAGTTAGTCAAGCCGCCATAAGTTTCTTTGCTGCCGTCAGGCGTAAATCCATGAATCATACTACTTCCCAGTTTCCGTAAGTTAAACCTCTTTTCTTTACCTCTGAGATAAGCGCTACCACCAGCTATTGCTCCCGCTGTGCCCGCACCAACAATAGCACCACCCTCTAAAGCGAGACTCCCTTGTTTGAAGTTTTTCCCAAAATTCTCCATCATATTCTTCCCCAACACCGTAAAGATGCCTTCTTTGACTCCGAGGGCTTTTTTCATTTCTTTGATGAGTTCGGGCATGATCAGGACGATGCCGATGCCCACTAGAGTGGTGAGGGAGCCGGCGGTGCCGCGGCCGATCATGAAGGGTGGCATGAAGCCCCCGGTGACAATCTCGGTGGCGCTGCCAGCGGATTCACTGACGGAGCTATTGAACATCCGGAACACAATGATGATGAGAAGGGTGGTGGGAAAAGCCATGAGGTGACCGGCGATGTCTCTGACCCAACCTTGGAAAACATCTTGGCCGGGAATGGCGCCCAGCATTAGAATTAGGGGTGAAAAAGCGATCAGCAAAATAATTGTCACATAAGTTTTGAGCAGCTCGAAAAACAATTTGAAAACCCCAATCAAAATGGCCACTGCCATGATGAGGGACATGGTGATGCCGGCCAACATGCCACCAAAGGAACTGTTGGAGTCAGTTTTGGAAAAACTGACCGCCTGGCTGACAAAGGCATCCACGGCATCGGCGAAAGATTGAAAAGCCCCAGCTTGATTGCCATTGCCAAGAATGATGGTTCTGCCAAGTTCCAGAAAATTGTAATCTAAAAGTTTACCTCCATCCGCCGAGGGAAACATCCCTATCAATAGATACATAATTAAGTACATAGCATCAATCAAAAAGCCGGCGATGGCGTAGGAAAAAGTCACAAAAATTAGCGAGATGACGATGTTGGGGAGGGCGCTTTGGAGGGTGACAGCGGTTTTGCCCATTTGAGCTTTGAACATGACCATAAATCCAATCACTAAAAACAACACTACGTAGAGCAAATAGGCCAAGTTGCGGAACATTTTCCAGGTGCCCAATACTGGGTCTAGGGCGGCAAAACCCAGGCCTTGAGCTTGAGCTTTGGGCACTAAATGAGCCTCATTTAGAAGATCGGCCACAAAAGTTTGGGTGGTGGCTGGCGGCTGGTAGAAATAGTGCAGACTGCCCATGACATCGGCAATGGCGCCATGACCATATTTTTCGTAAAGTGAGGTATCACCGGCGACAGCATCGGAAGTGGGTCCGGCCAAATTTAAAAGCGAAGTATATTGAAAAGCGTCATTGACATTAAAAACATTTGACTCAAGCGAAGGATTGCCCTCTTTGCTTTTACTGCCAGCCTCAATTAAATTTCCCAGTCCAGCCGAAGTGGTTTGATTAAAAATCGAGTCTAAAAATCCGGCCTTGACCGGTTGTGTCTGACTCAAGAAGCCAACTGCGCCAACACTCAGTGCTAGGAGACCCAAACCAAGCCGCTGACTGAGAGAGCGATTCATGAGGTTATTGTACCTCATTTTGGTGGGCAATGAGTATGCTTGAATTTCCCCACCCCAGCGCCGTGGTGGAAACCCATTGTTTTCATTGACAGTGAAAAGAAGTTGATTTCTTTTTACCTAAAGAAAATGCTTTTATTCAAGTATCGGGGTTAAGTGACATTTTGCGTTG
>DOZC01000035.1:0-1472 GCA_003518205.1 Minisyncoccota bacterium
GGTGCTAGACGCAAATAATAATCCGTATCCAAAGCATTCATGTGCGTGGTAAAAGGCTTGGCATTAGTACCGCCATACAGAGCCTGCAAAACTGGCGTCTCAACTTCCACAAAATCATGTTCGTCTTGAAGATACCGTCTAATTTCTTTTTCGATTAACCATCGAGCATCAAGGATCTGACGAGTAGCTGGATTCACTAACATATCTAGATAGCGCTTGCGAAATCTAACCTCTTTATCTTCAGCTTGATTCCAAGTTGTGGGAATTGGTCGAAGAGTTTTACCCATGACCTGAAATTCCGTCGCCTGAATCGTAATTTCTCCGGTTTTAGTCGTAGTCACCATACCAGTCACAGCCAAGAAATCTCCTTGATCAATCAGGTTTAGGAGTTTAAATTTTTCGGCTCCCAAGGTATCAGCGTGAAGTAAAACCTGAATTTTTCCCGATTGATCTACTAAATCTGCAAAAACAACCTGACCATGAGTTCTCCAGGCCATGACTCGGCCAGCAGTTTTGACTATTTGATCTAAAGAATTTCTAGCAATCGCCAGGGTATGAGTTTTGGCATAAGAGTAGGGGTGAACTAAAACTCCCGCCGCCTCCAACTGACGACGTTTGTCGATTTTGGCTTGAATGGTTTCGTCGATTCTTGACATAAGATTTTCTATTGTAACCCAGTAATTGTATCAGACAAAAAGCCCCGCCGGTTTGAGGGGCGGGGTGAGAATATCGATTTAAGTTGGATTTATTTAATTTCCAAAATTTCGTAAGCCACCTCGCCAGCTGGAGCTTTGACTGAAATTTGATCTCCCTTTTTTTTACCCATCATGGCTTTACCCATTGGAGACACCACGGAAATTTTACCCGCCTCAGGATCAGCTTCAAATTCACCCACCAAAGTCATGGTGATTTTTTTGGCAGTTTTGGTCATCAACTTTATAGTCACAGTCGAACCCATACCCACGGTTGAAATGCCTTTTTTATTACTCACCACAACAGATCGCATTAAAATTATTTCAATTTCATTAATTCTAGCTTGAGTAATGGCCTGCTCATCTCGAGCACTGTGATAATCGGCATTTTCACTCAAATCACCTTGTTCGCGAGCATTAGCCACTCGCTCAATGATTTTGGGCATCCGAACTTTAATCAACTCATCGAGTTCTTGGCGCAGTTCATCCACCCCAACTTGAGTTAATTGAATAGCTTGATCCAGTGATGTGCCATCAGACATAACCGCTAGTATAAAGCGTTTTTAGGCGGGTGCAAGGCTTGACTTAGCCTGGAGAACAAAATTTTCTAAACTTAGATGTGAGTTTTTTTGGTTCGCTCCGCCACCCGAGCTTCGAGTAAAGCTCGTCTAAGTGATGCCTCAGCCAACATTAATTCGCGCTGATCAATAGTTTTTGTAATGGTTTCATGAGCTGCAGTCACAGCCTTTTGGGCCTCCTGAAGGGAAATATCTCGATCTA
>DOZC01000035.1:1550-9474 GCA_003518205.1 Minisyncoccota bacterium
AGCCTTTTGGGCCTCTTGAAGGGAAATATCTCGATCTAACTTGCCGGAATCTACCATCATCACCACCTCATTGTTGGGAGCAATATCCAAAAAACCATCTGAAACCACCAAAAATTGTTCTTCATCTCCTTGGCGCAAGGTCATAATTCCCATTTTAATCTGACTGAATAAAGTAATGTGTCCAGGTAAAATCGTAATTTCACCGCAAACTGTGGGAATGGTAATTGAATCCACTATTGCATCTAATAGCTCTTTTTCTTGAGAAACAACTCGAAGTTTCAACTGAGAGTCTGGGTGATGTTTTGATGCCATGATTTTAATTTAGAGAGTTTCAGCTTTTGCAATAGCATCTTCAATTGTGCCCACCATATAAAAGGCTTGCTCTGGCAAATCATCGTGTTTGCCAGCCAAAATTTCCAAAAAACCTTTAATTGTCTCTTCAATCTCGACATATCTGCCCTTCATGCCAGTGAATTGCTCAGCCACAAAGAATGGCTGAGATAAGAATTTTTGAACTCGGCGAGCCCGAGCCACGACTTTTTTATCCTCATCACTCAGTTCATCCACCCCTAAAATTGCAATGATGTCTTGAAGTTCTTTATAGCGTTGAAGCACCAGTTGAACTCCTCTAGCTACTCGATAATGTTCTTCGCCCACAATTGAAGCTTGCAGAATTTTGGAAGTCGAGGTTAGAGGATCCACAGCTGGATAAATCGCTTGTTCTGACAGACGACGATCTAAATTGACAGTGGAATCAAGATGAGCAAAAGTGGTAGCGGGAGCTGGATCGGTGTAATCATCTGCCGGCACATAAATAGCTTGAATTGAAGTGATTGAACCCAAGCGAGTTGAAGCAATTCGTTCCTGGAGCGCCGCCATTTCAGTGGCTAGATTGGGTTGATATCCCACTGCTGAGGGAATTCTGCCCAGTAGTGCCGAAACTTCACTTCCAGCTTGCGAAAAGCGAAAAATATTATCAATAAACAACAACACGTCTTCGTGCTTGGAGTCTCGAAAATATTCAGCCATAGTTAAAGCTGTTAAAGCTACTCGCAACCGACTTCCGGGAGGCTCATTCATTTGACCAAAACACATCACGGTACTCGAAAGTACTCCAGAATCTTTCATTTCATGATAAAGATCATTGCCTTCTCGAGTCCGCTCTCCCACACCGGCAAAAACTGAGTGACCCTGATGCTCTTCAGCAATGTTACGAATTAACTCCTGAATGATGACAGTTTTACCTACTCCAGCTCCACCAAAAGCCCCCACCTTACCACCTTTGGCAAATGGAGCGATGAGGTCAACGACTTTAATCCCGGTTTCCAACATCTCAGCTTTAGTTTCATAGTCCACAAAATCAGGCGGATCACGATGAATTGGAGCAAAGTGTTTGGCTTTAACTTCGCCCAAACCATCAATCGCTTCACCAATCACATTAAAAACTCGCCCCAAAGTGGCTTCGCCCACCGGAACTGTAATGGGAGCTCCGGTATTTTTAACAAGTTGACCTCGAGTCAAACCGTCAGTGGGAGCCAAAGCTACACACCGCACCACAGTGGTCGAAATTTGTTGTTCTACTTCTAAAACTAGAACCTCGGTTTCGCGTTGAATTTCTAAAGCATGGTATATCCCAGGCAAATTCTCACTAAAAGCCACATCAACCACTGGTCCGATGATGCGGACAATTTTTCCAAAGCTGTTTTGATTTGACATAAATTGATTCCTTTGGTCAAAATTACGCAAGGGTTAAACTTGCGGTGGTAATATCCAATAACTCACTAGTAATGGCGCTTTGGCGGCTTTTGTTAAAAACTAATAATAACTCATCTACTAATTCTCCAGCATTTTCACTGGCATTTTTCATTGCTACCATTCGGGCACTGTGCTCGCTGGCCTTGCCTTCAAGAAAAGCATGATAAATGCTGTTTTCAACATAAAAAGGCAACAACATGTCAAGAATTGCTTTAGGAGAAGGCTCAAATAAATACTGAGTGGCGCCTTTCATAGTTTCAGCCACTGCTTGTTTGTCACCCTCAGCCCATTTTTCTATCACAGCGCGGCTCACTAAATTACTAGATATTGGCAACAATTGCTCTCGGTGGGGTAGTTGTTTTAAAGTATTCACAAAATCCATGTAAATTATTTCTACTTTCGAAAGGTTTTGAGTCAAAAATTGTTGCATCAAATAGGAGCTAATTGGCAAAACATCCTGCATGGTGATTTTTTCAGGCAAGTCTGTAAATTGAGCCAAGATCGGCAAACCAATAGTGCGACATGACAAGATTGCTCGCTTTCCAACTGCCACTGCCACAGCCAAATCACCAGCTTCTCGACGAAAATTTAATAATTGCTTTAACAAGTGAGTATTTAAACTCCCACATAAACCTTTATCAGTTCCAATAATCAAAACTGCCCGTTTACCATCAGAACGATGAGCTAATAATGGGTGTAAATCTGGATTAACTCGCTTGGTAATATGACGCAGTGATTTGAGCAATTCTAGAGCATAGGGTCTGGCCGATAGAGCCTGATCTTGAGCTCGCTTCATCTTGCTTGCCGCCACCATCTCCATTGCCTTGGTAATTTTGGAAATGTTTTTAGCGGTAACAATGCGTCGTTTAACCTGCCGAGTATTTGCCATTTAATTTTCCCTGATCCAAAACTCTTGGTGCATCTCATTAAAAGTTTCGATGGCTTTTTTAATTTTTGGCTCTTGGTCTTCCGTGATTTTTTGAGCCTGAGTAATGGCCTCAAGTAATTTTGGTTCAGTAGCATGAAGATATTGGAGGTAGGCTTTTTCCCAGGCCGGAATCTTGTCTTGCTCCACCTCGTCCAACAAACCCTTAACTGCAGCAAAAATCACCATGACTTGCTCCGCCACACTCAGAGGTTGATCCCAACCCTGTTTTAAAGTTTCATTAACGCGCAAACCGCGCTCTAATTGAGATTTAGTGCGATCATCCAAATCAGAACTAAATTGAGCAAAAGCCTGAAGTTCGCGAAATTGAGCCAGATCCATTTTCATCGTCCCTGCCACTTGTTTCATAGCTTTGGTTTGAGCCGCACTTCCCACCCGAGACACTGACAAGCCCACGTTAATAGCTGGTTTCATGCCCGAATTAAATAAATCCGTCTCTAGATAAATTTGACCATCAGTAATCGAGATCACGTTGGTGGGAATGTAAGCGGAAACATCGTTGGCTTGAGTTTCAATGATGGGTAAAGCCGTAATTGACCCACCGCCAAAATCTTCATTTAAACGACAAGCTCGTTCCAAAAGCCGAGAATGGAGATAAAACACATCACCTGGATATGCCTCACGACCTGATGGGCGACGGAGTAACAGAGAAATTTCCCGATAAGCTTGGGCGTGTTTGGTTAAATCATCATAAACAATCAGCACATCTTTACCTTGATCCAAAAAATATTCCGCAATCGCTAAACCTGTATAAGGAGCTAAAAACTGCTGAGAGGCGCTATCGGAAGCTGTAGCTGCCACAATCGTGGTATAAGCCATGGCCCCACGTTCTTCCAAAAGTTGTTTAGTTTGTGCCAAAGACGACCGTTTTTGACCAATACAAACATAAACACATAAAACATCCTGACCTGCTTGATTTAAAATAGTTCCCAAAGCGATAGCCGTTTTTCCAGTTGAACGATCCCCAATAATCAATTCGCGTTGACCCCGACCGATTGGGATCATGGCGTCAATGGCTTTGGTTCCAGTTTGAAGTGGAACTGTGACTGATTTTCGAGTCATCACACCTGGAGCCACTTTTTCCAACGGCATATATTTGGTAACTGGTAAATCACCTTTGCCATCAATTGCCAGTCCCAAACTATCCACGGTTCTGCCAAGAATTTTATCACTCACTCCAACTGATAAAATTCGGCCAGTGCGTTTGACAGTATCTCCAACTTTGAGATCCTTATTGTTGCCAAGCACCACCAAACTCACGCTGTCTTCCTCAAGGTTTAGTGCCAAGCCAAATCTAGCTTCACCCAAATCAACCAACTCACCGGCCTGGACTTTATCCAAACCAGAAACTTTAACGACTCCATCAGCAAAAGCCAAAATTTGACCAACTGATGCCATCAACGGTTTGACTTTAACCTTATCGACTAATCCAGTTAAGTCAAAAGCGGCTGGAGAAGAGAGCTGGGATTTTTTCATACCTTGAGTAACTGTTGGTTAACTGTTGCTAATTTGGTCAAAACAGTGGCATCGATTTCCTCAGACCCAAAGCGTAATTTAATACCCCCAATCACCGCAGGATCTACCACCAATTTTAAAGCAGCTGTTGGAGAAAAACGCTGATGAATCAGTTTTTCTACTGTAACAATCTCAATTTTAGTCAAGTTTCTGGCAGTGGTAACAATAACCTCTTCCATAATCAAATTTATTTCATTAATTTACTTAATTCGTCACCAATTAATTTGGCATCGGTTTTTTCATCCAACTTCACACCAATAACTTTCTGTGTCACAGTCATCACAGCGCGAATCATCTCCTGACGCATATCTTGAGTCAGTTGGTGTTTTTCAATTTGCCATTGATCTTTTAACTTGGAGGTTTCGGCTTGAGATTCAACTCGGGCTTTTTCTACTGCCTCACGTTTGATTTCGGTAGCTTTTTTAGCAGCTTCCTCGATTAAAATTGCGGCTTTTTTTTCAGCTTCACGTTCAATTTTGCGCTTAGATTCATCTAGGTTAGCCTTTTGAGCCAAAGCCGCCTCGGCAGCTGACTGACCCTCAACAATTCGACTAGCTCGCTCATCCATCAACTTCTGAATTGGTTTGTAAAGTAAATATGTCAGCGCACCCATGACCACTCCAAAGTTGATGACTTGGAAGATAATTTGAGGTAATTGAATATCCATACAATGATTCCTTTTGTTGGTTTAAACGAACTTCAAAATTAAAGCCATTACCAAAGCGTAAATTGCGATGGCCTCAGTAAAAGCCAACCCCAAAATCATGTTGGTTTGGATTTTACTGGTGGCTTCTGGGTTGCGACCAATCGCTTCCAGAGCTTTACCAACTAAAGTTCCCATACCAATTCCAGGCCCGATCATACCAAAACCCATAACCAGACCAATGGCGAGTGCGGTTGTATCCATAATATGTTTTCTCCTCTGACTACTGTCTTCTAATTTTTACTTATTCATAGTGGTGACCTAATGTCGCCACTTGATAAAAAATAATTGATAATAATGAAAACACAAAAGCTTGAATTGCCCCCACAAAAATTTCCAAACCATAAAAAGCCATTGGCACTACCAATGGCACCAGCGCACTGATAACTGTCAATAAAACCTCGCCAGCAAAAATATTCCCGAATAACCTGAAAGCATAAGACATCACTTTAGAAAACTCACCCACTAACTCTAAAATTCCTACAAAAAACATAATTGGACTCGAGAAGTTAATAAATTTTTTAATGTAATCAAATTTCAAATAGCTCAAACCCCAAAACTGAGCTGCAAACTGAGTAATCATGGCTAAAGCAATGGTGGTATTTAAATCAGCAGTGCCAGCTCTAAAATAAGGGACAAAAACTGGAGATTTTGACTTGGCTTCACTATCGACATTAGTTTCAGCAATCTCAGTGGTCGTATTTGAAACTTGATTTGGTTCTGCCACTTCTAAAGGCTTGGTTTCGCTGGCTTGAACCTGAGCCACTGGTAAACTCAAATCTTGTTGTAACAACACCACCTGTTCTTCACCCTCGGCCACTTCTTTAAAACCGATCGTGCCTACGCCAGGCAATAATCCAAACCAATTGTTGCAAAGAATAAACACAAAATAGGCCACAATGAGAGGCATAAAGCGACGGGTTTTAGTGTGATCGTTGGTGACACTTTGAATTAAGTTGTAAAGCCCCTCAACCAAAAACTCTGCTAAATTTTGCAGAGTTCCAATTTTTTTAGTTGATTTGGCGATAGTAAGCGACCAATTTACCGCCACTGCAAAACTAATAATTAAAGTTGAAACAATTAAACTGGTTAAAATTGAATTTGTAATGGCCAAATTTCCCAAATGAAAGACAGGTTCAGCGGAAATTGAAATGTGAAGGTTGGCTGACATAACAATTATTCTTATTTTTTGACCTGGTAAGTGTAAGTTAACTTACAAAATTTGTGAATCCACCCCAGATAGCGAAAATTATATTAGAACATCACAAATACGCAACCCCCCGTTTTTTTATTTTGCCAAAACCACCACAGCAGTGTATTCAGCTTTAGCATCTTCTACTGTAATTGATGAGTCAGTTTTAGCGGTCAACTCAGTTAATTCAGTTTTGGACTTAATCAATTCCAACAAAGCCGGATCAGCTGTTTTAATTAATAAATATGTTCCTGGATCATATTCTCCAGCCGCATTATTAGTTTTAACTTGACCGAAACCAGCCGCTTTTAATTTTTCAGCTACTTTACCAGCATAACCAGAAATAGTGGTAGCATTAACCACCAAAATCTTCAATTTAGCTGGATCCAACTGTGTTTGAGTCACTGTCGGTGTTGGAGTTTCAGAGAGAACCGGTGAAGGGGTAACAATAGCCGAAAGCAGAGAGTTGGGTTTAATTTGGTTGTTGGTGAAAAAAACCAGAGCTAGCCCCACCCCAATTCCAATTCCCACAGTGACAATAAAACTGCCCACTCCGATAGCGATAAGCTTCATGAGACCGTTAATATCAGATTTGTTTTTGATCACATTCGACAGAGTAGAGGTTTTTTTGGTTTGAATTTCAGACTGAGCAGATAAACTCGAAGGAGTGACTTTGGTCGCAACCACAGGCTTTGCGGTTGATTCCTTGGAAGAAGGCTGAGCTAAATCAATCACTTTCTGAGTCGATTCTAATTTAGCAATCATTGGCTTCGGAAGATCAGTAATTTCGACAACTGGTTTCGTTTTTGCAGGTTCTGTTTGTACCTCTTCATCAGAGACCGATTCAGATACTTGGGCCTGAGTAACGGCTTTAGCAATCTCAATTGGTAAATTTAGAGCTTGAGCCGGTTTTGAACTTGAACTTGATAAGTCAAATTTTGGCAGTTGGTAATCTGGAGTCGCCAGCGTTTTCATGCTAACTTCCAAAGCCAATTTAAGATATGAAGGCATTTTCGCTTCGGCTTCATCAGGTTTAGCTAATTGTTGAAGTGGCACAGAATCATGCAAACCTTGGCGAAGTTTTTCGGCCACCGACTCGCTAGTGAGCAAGTAAATGGTCTGCAAACTCGGTTCAGCTCCTTTAAGAGTTTTAATGGTGTCCACCAAGTTTTCCGCTTCAGTCACGGGCATACTGACAGTTTGATCAACTCCAATATATTGCTCAGCTAAATAAAGCTGTTCTCCCAGCTGAACTATTGATACCGATGGTTCTAATGAAATAACTGATTTTAAAGCCCAACTGACAGAGGTAACGCCACTAGTTAATAAAGCCCGATCCGCCATACCTTGTGCCAAAGGAGCCAACAAGCTTTTTTCCAAAGCTGAAAGCTGAAGTTTGTAGACTCCATGACGTTCAGTCAAAACGAAAGCCTCAATTTGATGACTCTGACGATCAATGCCTAAACTGGGGAGCAGTTTAGTTTTAATATAATCCTTAACCTGAGTCTCGTTTGTGGCTTTGACATCAAGAATTGTATCTGTAAAGAGAAAATCAGGTAAAACTACTTGATATTCACCCGGTTCGAGCTTATCCAGCAATTTTTCGAGGTTTTCTGTTAAAAACTCATCCTCATTGATAAACTTGCCATTAATTTGGCGAAAATTGTGAATCTCGTAATTCGCCGGTGATTTTGCAGGTAGCAATTCAACTACGTAAACTACATCCGGTAAAATATATAAAAGTTTGGATGAAGCGCTCATGTAACTAGTATAGCTCGAAATGACTAGGGAGAGCAACAGTTTCTAACATCCG
>DOZC01000035.1:9587-10890 GCA_003518205.1 Minisyncoccota bacterium
ATCTGAAATCTGAAATGTGAGTCCGGTGGGACTCGAACCCACGACGCACAGCTTAAAAGGCTGTCGCTCTAACCGACTGAGCTACGGACCCATCTTAACTTGTCAAACTGCATTTTAACAGAAAACTAGGAGTTAGCGCGAGAAACATACTCGCCCGTCTCGGTATCAATCAAAAGTGTTTCGCCAGTTTTGACAAACAAAGGCGCATAAACTGTAATTCCAGTTTCCATAGTTACTGGTTTTTTACCAGAAGTTTGTCTGTCACCAGCCACTGCATCTTGAGCTTCTTTAACCACCATTTTAACTTTAGGTGGCAAACCCACTCCGATGACTTTTTCTTGATAGAAAGTCAAAAAAATCTTCATATCGCCCTGCACTAAAAAGCCCACTTTATCACCCACTACGGCACTGGGCACTGCAAATTGTTCATAAGTTCGGGGATCCATAAACACTACGTCTGAAGTGTCGCTGTAGAGAAATTGAACTTCACGAGATTCGACCTCCACTTCTTCAATAGCGTCATGAGATTTGAAGTTAAACTCTAGCACCGCCCCGTTAAAAACATTCCGCATTTTAGTACGGGTAAAAGCTGACCCCTTCCCAGGAGAAACAAACTGGGTTTTCATCACATATTGTGGTGCGTTATTGTACAGAATGTAACTGCCTTTTTTGATATTTCCGGCTTTGATGACTGACATATTCGAGAATTCTATCCCACTCGGTCTGGTTTGTCACTCTGTGCTACAAAAAACTGTTGGGCTGGGTGAGGTGATTTATTTTGCCAAGCCCACTGCCAAACCCACTCCCATAATTGCTAAACTTAAAAACAGTTTGGAACTGAGTTGCTCACCGAGAATAAAAAAGGCAAATACTCCAATTAAAATTGGCGACAGCAAACCGAATAAGCTTTGTTGCCACAAAGGCATATATTTAAAACTCAAAATTCCCAGCCAAAAAGCCCCAAAATTAATCGCTCCCACCAACATTAAAATCAACACACTCCCGCGCAGATCACTCCATCGCAAAGTCTGAGCTTTATCGACTATTAAACTTCCTAGAAGTGATAAGAAAAATAACGATCCCATCGAGATTGCCATCACCGTAAAAGGGGAGAGTTGAGACCCAGTTTTTTTTAATAGTGGGGGCAAAATCGCGTATAAAATTGTGGATGCCACCACCATACTTACCCCAATGGTTTGATTCATAGCGGTTATTATAACTCTTAAAATCTAAAGCAGCCACTGACGCAGTTCGGCCACTTTTTCTGGAGCCAAGTCAGGATTAAATAAAAAAGTTTGCCAGC
>DOZC01000077.1 GCA_003518205.1 Minisyncoccota bacterium
CTCATGAGAAATAGTCAAATTTGAAAGTAAATATGATACTAATGATGTTAAAAAAGTGCAGGATTTTATTTCTACTTGAGAGTTGTTTTTATCAATGATTATTGATTTCCCAACGTTTTCTTTAGCATTTATTAAGAATTGTGTAACTAAAAAATCAAGCTTTTCTTGAAGAAAAGCTTGATTATAAACACAAATTCTTTGAGAATGAGTGTTAGGTATTCCAAGGGGAATATTTTGAGCAGGCAAGAGCGATTTTTTTTGCACTCTTTTTGCTTCTGGCCTTGGGATTTGTCAGTAGTTCGGTAATTAATTTTGACATCAAAGCCTCCTTTCTAAAAAGATTTTATCAGCAATGAAATTTTTTTTCTCTAAATAACAGTTATGTATATTTTTAGTAGAAGAAAAACTTAAAATTCACAGATCTGAATTTGACTAGTTGATTTAATGAACACATTCTAGCTGGTTTTAAGACAACTAGGGATAAACAAACTACTTTTGAAGATAAGTTGAACTGGTATTGTCTTTTACTATTGTTTTAAACCATTTCAATTGTTTGACGTCTAATGTTTTAAAAAAGATCTCAAGTGCTGATGTTATTTCATCATGTATTTTTCCGATATTCCACTGTTTTTGAGCTGGAGTAATGTTTAATCTACTATATGTTAAATGAGCAATCTCTTTTCCAGTTCTAAATCTGACGTCTTTCGCGCAGGAAAGTGATATGGGTAATGCCGATCGAAGAATTTTAGGATTTGAAAAGAAATCATCGGCAATAACATCATCAGCTCTGGGCTTTTCCGGGTATAAAAAATTAATGATGCAACGTGAATGAAGCAAAAAAGACTCTAGTAAGGCATTATGCTCATCTCGCTCGATATTACCATCTTTTATTTTGGCTATAGTTGCTGAGAACATTTGAACCTCATATGAGATATGCTCATGAGAGATCTTTTTCAATTGTTTTGAAGAGATGTGCGATCGAATCATATTAGATCTTTTTATCTCAGCCATCCACTATCTCAACCACCCGCTCACCATTCCCACCACCGGGCTGACAATGCGGCTAACGGGGGAGATGCCGCCCGCCCAAGGCACGATTAATAGTATCAAGACTAAAGTGCCATGTTTGGTCATAAAATCTTCATACTCCAGGGCAGTAGTTTTGGGTAACACGGCTAATAAAATCTTGGCGCCATCTAGGGGTCCGACGGGAATGAGATTAAAGACTGCCAGCATTAAATTTAAGCCAATTAATTGAATTAAAACTATGGCTAACAAATCTAATCCACCAGTTAGTTCGAGTTTTAACAGTAAGCTGGCTATCAGGGCTACCGTAATATTGGCTAGTGGTCCGGCAGCAGCGATCAGGGCAGTATCGCGAATGGGCTCTCGGAGATTGTAAGGATCAAAAGGGGCCGGTTTGCCCCAACCAAATCCGGTGAGCAACATAGCTACGACTCCCAATGGTTCCAGGTGAGCTCTGGGATCCAAAGTTAATCTGCCCTTGGCGCGGGGGGTGGGATCACCCAATTTATCTGTCACCAGACAGTGAGCCCATTCATGAAAAGTGATGGATAGCAGTAATAATGGAAAAATAATCAAGAAAGCTAGGGGCTGAGAGAAGAAAAGCGAAATCATATTGGCTCATTATACTCAGGATAAGGATAAGTGGCGAATTTCTGTTCAAAAAAACCCAAAATGGAGTATGATTCCCTCGACTATGAATCTTGAAAGCAGCCTCATGCCCTATGAGTCACCCAAGGACAGTCCTGAAAAAGTGGTTCTGGCAGCCACTCCGGCGGTTTTTCGCAGTATAAGATACTATGAATTTGAGATTCAACCTCCTAAAAATTTACTTGAACAATTGGCTTTAGTTGCCAAAGATCCCAACCAAAACCTGACCCTCAATTTGTTTGAGGGTTTAATGGCTTACCATGAGAGGTTAACTTATGATCATTCTATCGAAGTCGGGGTGATGAGTTGGGCCATGGGTAGTTTGCTAGGGCTTGATCCGGAAAAATGTTTTCAACTGGGACTTTTACACGATATTGGCAAATTAGTTGTTAACGCCAATACTTTGTCATTCCGGTTTTTATTGAATTTTAACCAAATCTGGAATGAAGCTCACACTGAGTTGGTGCCATTTCATTATCAAGTCACACCGGAAGAACATGAGTTAATGCGACTTCACGGAGTTTTTGGCGGAATGATTTTAAAGCATTTGGGTTTTGAGCCGATATTTCAGCAAATAGCCTATGCACATGGTTTGAATCAATTAACTTTTAAAGATTCTGATTCGATGGAGCTGATGGTGGTGACTTTGGCTGATTGGTTTTCGGCTATTAAAGATTTCCATCGAAATCAGCATCGGAGGACTGATTGGGTTTCACTTGACAAGGCAATGGCCAAGATTGAGGCAGTTTTTACTGAAGCAGCTACTTGCAATCTGCCAGAACCAGTCAAGCAAGCTTTTCGAGATATGGTGAATGATTTTAAAATTTATCCTCCGGCAGCTGGAGAACCCGGGCAAATACTTTATTGGTATCAGCGACATTGAGAGCTAAACAGTAGAGGCTAGTTTGAAGTTGGATTCAGATTTATAATCACGGTTTATGGCTACAATTGTTACTTCGGCTCTTTCTGCTCAAACTGCTTCAGCCCAAAAACCTCTCTTGGGAGCGGCGGCCTTAGTGTTTGCGGCCACGATTTGGGGCGGTTTTGGAGTTCTGGTGAGAATTTTGGGTTACAACATTCCGTTTTTTTATGGTTCGGCGG
>DOZC01000034.1:0-6587 GCA_003518205.1 Minisyncoccota bacterium
GAAATTTGAGTTCGAAGTTGTGGATTGGCAATGAGTAAATTAATTTTTTGAATAAATTCTGATTTATTTTTGGCTAGTAAAAAAGTTTGATTTTTGGGAAAATCTAATCCCTGCATTCCTAATTGAGTGCTCACAATAGGTAGGTTATGAAAAATGTAGGTTAGAGCTTTGAGTCTGACGCCGCTTCCCATTCGAAAAGGTAAAATTCCGATTTGGGCTTGATTCAGCCACGATTCAAGCTCGGTGACAAAACCGGTAAAAATGACTCTTTCGGCGGCTACACGAGGGGTTAGGGTTAAAAATGAACAGGATTCGCCAATAACGCTGAGTTTTAAATTGGGGTGAGTTAAGGCCAAAGTTGGCCAAACTTCAGTTAAAAACCATTTAATGGCATCGGCATTAGGTAGCCAATTGAGATTGCCCACAAACACTAAATTGCAGTCGGTGCCAACCGGAGTTTGCGTTAGAGCCAGGGTTGAGGTTGGAGCAGGAGCAGAATCATTTTGCCAAGGTAATTGAGTTACTGGCCATACCAAAATCTGACGGATTTTTGGTTGGAGTTTTTTTAAATCTCGTGCATCTTGATCACTCAGAGTGATAATTAAATCAAACATGGCCGTGACTCGACGTTCAAAATTCTGAGTAAGCTTTTCTTCGCGCCACCACCACCAGCGCCAACGCCCCCACTTTGACAAATACTGAACCTGACTAGCTATCAGTTGCCACTCTACATTAACAGCTTCATAAATCAGTCGAGGGCGAGTTGGGGTGGTTGTTTCGGCAGATCTCAGCTGATCTAGCTGCTGAATTAAATTGGCGGCCAGTCGCAAATGACTAATATGAATTACCTGAGGTTTTAACTGATTTATCAAATTTTTTAACCGCAAGTTAAATTCTGAATTTTGATACTGCCAAACCAGAAACGGTTGCTGAGTCAAAAAACTTTTCAACCATTCCCTCCAGCGTTCTTGAATAGGTTGATGGATTTTGGGTTCATAAATGACTTCCCAGCTAAAACGACTTAGAAATTGAGTTTTAAGAGCCGGCGGCAATTGGTTAGCAAAATCAGTTACCAAGCAGGTCTGTTGCTTCAGGGTTAGGGACTGAGGGTGGAAACTCAGGAGTCGCACTCGAGCTTGAGTGGTGAGTGTTAAGATAGTGCTACTAATCCGTTGTTGATAACCTCCGGCTAAATCGAAGGGGAAGCTTTCGGCTAAATAAAGAATTGTGGGAAGTTGAGGGTGAGACATGAAATCAAAAACTCATAAAACAACATCATCCGTCGTTAATGCGTCCGCGGCAACTGCCGCGGGTGTTGCGGAATTGAGTGTGGTTATTGTAACAAGAAACCGGGCTAAGATTTTAAGTCGTTGCCTGGAATCGCTGAAATCTCAAACTCGCACTCCAAAAGAATTAATCGTGGTTAACAATGCTTCCACTGATCAAACCACTCAGGTAGTCATGACTTTTGCGACTCAAGTCTCTTGGCCAGTCAGATTGGTAGTTGAAACTAAAATTGGCTATCCTCTGGTTTACAATCGCGGTTTGAACGAGGCCAAAACCGACTGGGTGATTTTTTTGGATGATGACTGTGTGGCTGATCGGAATTGGTTGGCAGCATATGGGAGAGAAATCGATAAAATTCACCCAGAAACTTCTCAAATTGTGGCTTTGGTGGGACAGTCTGAAACGACCCCCCCAGCCACTGTTTGGGCTTTGGCCGTTTTGGCGGCAGATCAATTTTGGAAGTTTTCAGCTTTGAAAGCCAATCATGAAGTTGAGGATTTAGAGACTTTGGATAATAAAAACTTGGCCTACTTTAAACCATTTTTGATTCAAAACCAATTAAGTTTTAATGAAACAACCATGTCTGAACCCGGAGGCGGTGCGGCTGAGGATGCGGATTTAGGGATGCAGATTCAACAAGCTGGTGGTCGAGCTAAGTTTCTACCTCAAGCCAAAATCTGGCATCAAGATCCTAATAATTGTGGCTGGTATTGGCGAAGGTGGTGGAATAGTGCGGTGGCGGTTGGGTCATATCGCCGGCGCTGGCAAATCAAGCGACAAGAAATGGGCCTAATTACCCGACGACCCAAGTTGAGATTTCACCAATTTTGGCCGAAATTTTGTTACCAGCATCAATTAACTGGCGGAAAAGCCTGGCTAGTTTGGCTCATAGTTCAAATTAGTTTTGGTTTGATAAAGTTAAAAACCAATTTAAGATTTTAATTTATGTCAGTCCAATTTTTTGTCCCACCCAAACTTACTAAACTCGCGGTAGTGGGTTATGGCTATTGGGGTCAAAAACTAGTCGGAGCGGCTCAGACTTTGGGAGCCGAGGTGGCGGTGGTTGATCGCAAGATGATGGTTTTGTCATCACCTTTAATTTTAAAAACTTGGGCGGCCGTTTTAAAAGATCCGGAAATTCGAGGCATCATAATTGCCACTCCTGAAAAAACCCATGCGAGTTTAGCTATTGCGGCCTTACAAGCCGGCAAAGCGGTATTGATAGAAAAACCGGCCACCACCAAAACATCGGATTGGAAAATACTGATGAAACTTGCTGCCAAAAATCATCTGCCGCTGATGGTTGATTACACTTTTTTATCCAGCCGGGCTTTTGAAGTTTGGCAAAACTGGCAAACTGAAGCGGCGCCACAGTTGGGGAAATGGCGCAGTTTAACTGCCGTGCGCCATAGCTCACTCTCGGTTGAAAAAATCGCCGACAAAGAGATTCCGATTTGGTGGGACATGGCGATCCATGATTTTTATTTACTCCGAAGTTTGAATTTACATTGCCAGAATTATCAGCGGTTAGATCAACAAGTTTTGGCACATGCTTCAAAACTAAAAATCACCACCACCGCAAAAAACCCCGTCGTCGCTATGATCAACTCACGAGTTAAGTTTCAAACTCAATTGTGGCCTCAATTGCAGTCGGCGCAAATTCCCACCACAGCTCCAAACTCAAGTATAAAATTTGTAGCTGATTACAGCTGGACAGCCACAACTCCGGTTAGAAGCTGGCGAGCTGAGTTCGATCACGGAGAGTTAATTTGGGAGCGAGTTAGCACTGCTATTTCAACGGCCACTGGCCAGACCGGCATTGGTCAAATAAAACCTAGTCAAGAAAAGATTGAATTACGGGTTAAAAACCAATCACCGCGGTGTTTATTTTGCAGCGACACTCAGCCCTCGCCATTGGAAACTCTGCTAAAAACCTGGGCTTCATCAGCTGATTGGTCACAACTTCGATGGCAAAAATATTGGGCTGAAATTACTATTGATATGGAAAATTTGGAGCAATTAGACAAAGCCATGATGAGATTCTGATCGCTGGCTAACTCGATCAAACCGCATGTTACACTAAACCCATGTCGGTCATCCCTGTTACTTCGCTCGAACTTCAAAACTCCGGTTTGGAAACTGAGATCTTAGGAAGATGGCGTCAGCTTTTTCGAACTAATCACTGGACTAGTGGTCAGGAAATTACTCGGTTTGAAACCAATTTTGCCAAGTTTCACCAGAGCAAATATGGCATTGGCATGAATTCTGGCACCATGAGTTTGTGGGCAACTTTGTGGGCGCTGAAGTTGCCACTGGGATCAGAAGTAATTACTACGGCGATGACTTTTAGTGCTACTGCCGATGCCGTTGTGTTAGCTGGACTAACTCCAGTTTTTGCTGAAATCGATCCTTTGACTGGAAATCTTGATCCAGTAGCTGCAGCCGCCAAAATCACGCCGGCCACGAAGGTTATTTTGGTGGTGCATTTGTACGGAGTGCCCGCAGATATGGCAGCTTTTAAAAAATTGGCTAAATTACATCATTTGGTTTTAATCGAAGATGCCTCTCACGCTCATGGAGCCAGTTTGGCCGGTCAAAAGGTGGGGAGTTTTGGGGCAGCAGGTTGTTTTTCGCTTTATCCCTCCAAATCATTGGGGGCGTTAGGCAATGCGGGTGTTGTAGTGACTCAATCTCGAGTGCTCGCAGAAAAAATTCGCCGCGCGGCCCATCACGGCATGGATCAACCATACACTCATGTAAGCTTTGGCTTAAATGGCTTAATGGACAATGTTCAAGCCACAGCGCTAAATTGCAAATTAAAACATTTGTCAGGTTGGCTAAAGCGAAAGAGAGCTATTGCGGCGATTTATGATGCGGCTTTGCATGCAGTCAATCAAACCGGAATGGTAATTCCTCCAGTCGTGACTCCGAGTTACTATACTTACGCCTTTCAAGTGGCCGAACGATCGCAGTTTCAACACTGGTGCGCTCAAAACTCGGTGGCCACCAAAATTTACTATCCTACGCCGTTGCATTTGCAGCCATCATATCGAAAATTTGGCTATCGACGGGGTGATTTGCCCATAACAGAAAAGTTTGCTCGTCAAACCGTTTCAGTACCACTTTTTCCAGAATTGACAGATGCTCAGGTGACAAAAGTAGCCACGGTGATGCAGCGGTTTTTCACTCAACTGCCAAATCGAAAAAAAGCTTAAAAATACGACACATTATCTATGGCACGCTATCTTTGGCTAACCCAACTCTATCCCTCAGGTCTGTCTGGTACTTCGGTTAAAACCAAGCATACGCTGGAAGTTTTGTTGCAAGCTGGTCATAGCGTTGATGTAGTTTGTCTGCACCATCGATCGCTATTGCGACCGAAATTATCCTGGCCGGGAAAACCTGGGCAAATTAAGTTGTGGGTAATTGAGAAAGATGTTTTTAGTGCCTGGAGACTGGATTATGTTTTAACTCACTTTGGATTATTAATGAGTCGTTGGCCATTTCGGATCGCTAAAATGTTTTCGAATGAAATGGTAAAACAACTAGAAATTTTAATTTCGAATCATAATTACGCCACAATTTTTATCGATGGCTATGCCATGTTGCAATATCTGCCGTTTTTGCAACCAACCAACTTCCGATCACAAAATTATCAAATGCCACCTTTAATTTACATCGATGATGAAGATATTGCCGAACTCATGCGTCAGCGCTGGAGCACGACTGAAAATTGGTTAATGAAAATATTTTTTTGGTGGGAATGGCAAAAGTGTTTGAGTTATGAGCGATTATATTTGCCCCGAATTCAACAACTCTGGGCCATCAGCCAACAAACTCTGCGGCGGTTAAAAACTTTAACTTCAGCTAAAGCAGTTTTGATGCCCACGGTGGTGCCGATCTTTCCTCAAGTGTTTAAAGATACCGCGCAGGATTTAGTGTTTGCTGGCCTGCTGAGTTGGTTGGAAAATATTCAGGGTTTGAAATGGTTTTTAAATCAAGTTTGGCCGCTGGTAAGACGAGCTCATCCTCAAACCAAACTGAGGGTTTTGGGCCAAATGGCTCAACCAAATTTGGTGACTCAGCTTCAACAAACCCCTGGAGTTTTATATCGAGGCTTTGTGCCGGATTTAGCCACTGAATTTAATCAAACCGCAGTGGCGATTGCCCCGATTTTGATTAACTGTGGTATTAAAATCAAAGTCGTCACTTACTTAAGTTACGGTCTGCCAGTAGTCACCACGCCTCAATCAACCTGGGGACTGGGTGGAATGGGAGGGGTTTTAACCGGCAAAACCCCAGAAGAATTTGCTGGAGCCATCAATCAATTATTGGCCAATCGTCAATTACGACTCAAAACTTCGCGCGCAGCTTTAAAAAATATTCACCAGCATCACTCAGCCAAGGTTTTAATAAAGTTTTTTCAGGTTCAAAAACTTTCAGGATTTATTCGTCCCACTTTCGCTACCCAGCCAACCCAGCGCTCCAGGAGTTGGTCATGAAATGGTTCAAACTTAGCCAACTAAAAAACGCTTGGTTTGAAAAATTGATGATTGGTTGGTTGATTTGTTGGTGGTTGGTTATCTGGCTGTGGGGGGCGAGTGAGTGGCGACTGGTGATTTTGTTGGGTGGCGGCAGCTTACTGTGGCCTTTGGGCTGGTTCTGGGATCAAATTCATCGAGTTCCAAATGAACTGGAATTGCCAATATTTCAACCGGCAACTTGGTCTCAATTGCCGTTGCGTAATTGGTGGCTAGTTTGGTTTTTGAGTTTAACCTTGAGTACAGTTTTGAGTCAAATTCCTGGAGTGAGTTTTGGAGGGTGGCAATGGTGGTTGGCCAGCTGGTTGTGGCTATGGTGGTTGATGAGTTTTCGTTCACCAGAACTGCGTCAACATTTAGTGACTCAAACTGTGATTTGGGGAGTGACAATTCTGGCTGGTTTAAGTTGGTTTTTAGCTTGGTGGAAAACCTTAGGTTTGTCTCGGTTATTACTTTTTCCTGAACCCAACTACATTACAGCCGCTTTTGGACACCATCATTTGGCAGCTCTGATTATTTTAGCTTGGCCTTTGTTTTGGCAAAAATACGGCAATAATTCTCAAGGTCAAACCAAAAGATGGGGACATCGCTGGTGGGGACTAATTTGGTTGGTGTTTATGACAGTAACTTTAGGATTAAGTTTTTCCCGTTCAGCGAATTTGGCAGTTATCATTCAATTAATTTTTTGGTTGGTTTTAAATCAAATGGCGGGACTCAAGCAGGCGGTTGGATTTAAATTATGGTGGCGCCAGTTTTATT
>DOZC01000034.1:6678-18848 GCA_003518205.1 Minisyncoccota bacterium
AAATTATGGGGGCGCCAGTTTTATTTTTGGATTATAGCTGGAGTTGTGGTGGTGGGATTGATGGCAGCCAGTTTTGGTTTTAAGACTTTAGTGAGACAAGTCAATCAACGATCTTTACCTGGAGAATTGAAACCACTCTGTTATCAATGGTGGGCTCCAGCTGGATCTTGTTTCCCTGTTCCTGAAGCCAGGTGGACTTATTGGTCTCAAGTGATGGAGGTTTGGCAGGCCTTTCCTGTGACAGGAAGTGGTTTGGAAACTTTTGGCTTAGTGGCTAAACGCTGGTTGGAGGCGCCATTTCTTCAAAGTCAATTAGCTCACAGTTTTTTGGGTCAAGTTTTGGCCGAACAAGGAGCAGTCGGTTTGGGATTATGGCTGATAGGTTTGGGATTTTGGGGTCAAAAACTTTGGCGAAGGTGGCGTCAAAACCCAGGGGAAACAGCGTGGCTGATTTCTGTGGCTGGGGCGGTAATAGTGGGAGCAGTGGATTTTGATTGGCAATTAGCTGGTTATTGGTGGCCTTTGTTAGCAATCATTACGGTCGGCCTGATTCCAGTTGATGCTTCAACAATTGTTGTTGAAGCAAAGCAAAAATTTTGGGAACGGTTTTTCTGGGGGAGTTTGATTAGCCTGCAACTTTTTTTGGCGATAATGAGTGGGGTGACGGGTTATTTTTTATTGAGTAACTCAACTCTAAATCGATCGACTGAAAAATGGTTAAATTTTTGGCCAGTTGCCGGAGAGTGGCAAAAAAAACTGATACAGAAAAAACCTGCCAAAAATTTTTTACAAACTTATACGCTGAAACATTATTCACATCATCCGGAGTTTATTACGGCTAATTTGGCTGGATTAAAAACTGCCCCGGCCAGTGAAAAATGGTTTTGGTTAGAACGATTGTGGCCGATTGATCCTTGGCAATATTGGAGTTGGCAACCATTTGAAGTAGCTCAAACTTTACCAACTCAGAATCTGACTGCAAGATTACAGGTTTTGGATCATTTGGAAACTTGGTGGCTGCCAACTCGGTTAAAGTTTTGGCAGTTAGATCAACAACGCAGTTTAGCAAAGCAACTTTATTTATTAGGTGACGAATTGTTATCGCTCCAAAACTGGGGCCAAGCTGGGACGGCTCTGCGTTTAGCTCAGGAGTTTGAGCCCTGGATTTTGCACGATCATCAGGTAAATCTGATAACCACCGATCTTGAAACTAGCGAGTCAACTTGGCCAGTAAATCAAACTCCGGCAGTTTTGGCGGTTTTTGCTGATTTAAACCAAGAACTATATGGTGCCAATTTAATGGTTAATCGTGGCCGATTTATTTTTTGGTTAGAGCGATATTTAACTTGGTTAAATGTTAACACTGATCTTAGTTTCAATTTCCAGCCTCCAGTTAATATCAAACGGTATTTGTTTCTATCACCACTAACTTCAGAAATTTTAAAAGTGGCTAATCAAACCTTAGTTTTAATTCCTGATGAAATTACCCGGCCTCAAAATTTAAATCAAGCCTTGCTCACGGCTTTGGATTCTGCTCCGGTTTTGGCTAAAGGTTATGATCCAGTTAATCGACGCAGCTGGTGGCTGGTGCCTCAAAAATATTTACCACTTAGTTCAACTCAACCCAATAGTTATAGTTTCATGCGATTTTCGCTTTATCGCTTCCAAACTTCGCTTTGGCTGGGACCAGTTAGTCAAAGCGAAAGTCCTGATGAATAAAACTTCATTTCAAAAAATTCATGCCTCCAAACTGATTTTTCCAGTGGTCCAGCTTTTTGGTTTGCCGCTGGTGATTGTGACTTTGGAAGATTTTGTAACTCGATTATTGGTTAAAATTAAAGCCCGGAAAAACCTCAGTCAAAAAAATAAACAACTCCCTTTAGCCATCATGGTGGTTTCGATGCAGGATGTGATGGTTCGCTGGTGGTGGCAATGGGTGGGGGCTCCTCGAGCAGCAGCAGCAGCTTTTGCTGAATTTGATTGGTTCACACCCGATGGCATGCCTTTGGTTTGGTTAGCGAGACTTTTGGGATATCGGGCTCAACGAATTTATGGTCCGGATGTTTTGGTTGAGTGTCTTCACCAAACTAATTATGAATCGGACGGTGAGATTCGACACTATTTTTATGGTAGTACTCCGGAAACCTTGCAAAAGCTTAAAACTCAAATTCGGCGCCACTGGCCTGGGGTTGTGATAGCGGGTAGTTTGGCACCACCATTTCGACCTTTAACTCCAGCTGAAAAAACCCGGATCTTGGTCAAAATTAATCGGAGTCAACCCGACATCATTTGGGTGGGTTTAGGAAGTTGGAAGCAATTACTTTGGGTAGCCGAAATGAAAGCCAGACTATCAACCTCAGTGATAATTCCGGTAGGACTGGCTTTTAAAATTCTCTCCGGCGAAACCACTCAAGCTCCCAAGTGGTGGCGTCAATCTGGTGGTGAATGGTTGTTTCGCTTGATTCAGGAACCAAATCGGCTTTGGTCTCGATACTGGTGGCAAGTGCCATTTTTTGGAGTTTGGTGGATAGTTGAGCTAATAAACCAATTGTGTCAGCGAGTTAAGTGGTGGCTCAAGTCTAGTTTGTTAAGGCGGTCGTCGATATCATGAAAACTTCAGCCCCAATTAATTTAACCGATCAAAACTTAGTTGGTTGGTTGATAAGTCTGGTGATGGGACTAGGATTATTATTGTTTTTACAAACTTTTTTAGCCCCGGTGGGTTTGGCCGTGATTGCTGGCGGAGTGATTTGGCTTTGGTGGCGATTGGGTCGGTCGGCCCGACCCATACCCCAGTGGACCAGAATTTGGGGATTGGTGAGTTTGATGGGTTTGGGGATCAATGTTTGGATGAGTCAAAGTTGGCCGATAAGTTTGGCTGAGGCCATCAAGTGGATGAGCGTCATTTTGGTTTGGTGGTCAGCCATGGCTTTTCCTCCCAAACCCAAACTCTTGACACTTTACTGGTTAAGTTTTTTGGTGATTTTTAGCGTCATTGGCATGTTAGCGTTGCTAGCTTGGTTTGTGCCGGCTTTTAGATTACTGCCAGATACAAATTTTCTCTATGCGACTTATGGTCATAATCACTTTGCAGTTATTTTATTGATGATTTTACCTTGGTTGGGGTTGGCCGAAACTCAGTGGCCGAGTCAGTGGTGGCGCTGGTTAAGTTTCGGTTGGTTGGTTTGGCTAATTTCCACTTTTGGCAGAATGTCATTATTGGTTGGTGGGTTGGAGTTATGGATTTTGGAAAAGTGGTGGCACTTTAATTCTCAATGGCGACCATTCTTGAGGGTTTTGTTGTGGGGGTTGGGAGGGATAATAATTGCCATGATAATTTGGTCAGCAACCATAGCTCAAAATTTTGAGGTGAATCGGTTTTCACTAAGTGCCAAACTCGTCAAACCGTTTCAGTCAGAACCAAGGCCGGAATATTTCAGGCAAGCTTTTGAAGGTTTAAAACAATACCCAGTTATTGGGGTTGGTTTGGGATTATTTTATTTAATTTCTTTTCAATCAGCCAAAGACCCTTTTAGCATCAGTGGTTTTGTTCATAATGATTACTTGCAATGGTTGGTTGAAGCTGGCTGGTGGGGATTATTCATGAGTGGCGGCGCGATAGTGATTTGGTGGCAAACCCGGCCGAAATTTCTTCGGCACCAAAAACCCAAAACTCAGGACTGGTTTTACAAAGCAGTTTGGCTGACTTTGGGAGCCTTAGGTTTAGATGCTTTTGTCGATTTCAATTTGCAATTTACGGCAATTTTATTAATGATCGGAGTGGGTTTGGGTTGGTTGGGGGCTCAAAAAAATCTTCGGCTTGTCTCCGCTACTGCAGGTAAATCATTTTTTTGGTTTCGATCAATAATTTTAGCTTTGGCCGTGGTGGTGATGGGCTATGGTTTGATTTTTAGTTTGACTGATTTGGCTTGGAGAAATCATTGGTGGCGTCAGACTCAAAATTTTTCCCTGGCTCAAAAACTAGCCATTTTTCCAGCTCACAATGGTTTGTGGCTGAGTGAATGGCAATTATTATCGACTCAGCAACGGGATTGGGTCATCAAGCTAATTTGGCATTATCCCTTATTGATTTTAAAATTACTGACCGATGAAACTTTTCCGCTGTCATTTGATCAAAAACTTAAACTTGGGGAACGACTCTATGAGTTGCAACCATGGTCGAGAACGGAGTTTGATTTGGCAGGTTGGATGCTAGCTCAGCCCAATTTAACCTCCAAAGATCTTGCTGCCATTCGAGCTCAACTTCACCGCGATAATGAATTTTTTATCGGACAAAATTTAAAACATCAGGTTAAATTGGCCGAAGTTAGCGACATTACTCGATGGCGGTTAGCCAGAAATTTACGTTATTTGGCGGAATTGGAAATCTTGGGGCTAAGTGAAACTTCGCAAAAACTAAAAATTTGGTCACAACTGGATGCAGCCATTGCAGATTTAGTTTTGGCTTGGCAGCAAGAAACTTGGGTGCTAGCCGAAACGGTTGATTGGTGTCACAACTTGTTAATTTGGAGTCGAGCTCAATCCAGGTTTGATTCAGATTGGGCGGCAACTTGGTCAACTAAACTAATGCCATTAGATGAAATTCCCACTCAGTATTTTGGCAGTTGTGGCACACAATTGACGCAACTTGCCTTGGAACAACTCACTGAGCTTTTGTCAGCTCGTCTTTGTTTGGCAACAAAATCAACCGCACCAGATCCAACCGCACTTGGCTCAACTGCCACTGCGGTCGCGGTCACCGCCAATACCGCAGCTTGTCAAATTTGGCTAGATCGAGCTGAAAATTGGAGTGATGGCGAGAATTGGGCAAATCTCGAAATCAGCAAGCTGCACCATGGGTTTCCCAACCAAAATTAGGTTTTTTGTCCAGAGTTTAGGCTAGTTCGCAAAGTCCAAATTAGAATTTTACCCAAATTGAGGAGCAAAAGTTTTTTTTCATAAATCAGACCACCCTGAGTCAAAGTTAGTTTTTCCAATTCTTGCCAGTGTGCTAATGACTGATGTCGTTTTGAGTCAAGAGACCATTCTGAAAAAATGCCCGGTCGGACAGCCAAACGCCAATTCCAATCAGGATGGTTTTGAAATAAGGCTTGGGATTCTGCTATTGGCAAAGGTCGGGGACCCACCAAACTCATTTCACCTCGCCAAATATTCCAAAGCTGAGGCAATTCGTCCAATCCAGTGTTGGAAAACCAACGTCCCATCCCCACAAATCTAGGATCACGATGCAGTTTAAACATTGGCCAGGGAGCTTCGTTTTGGTTGGCAAATTTCTTTTGGAGTTGGGCAGCATCAATTCTCATGGTACGAAACTTTAAAAGTTGAAATTTGCGACCGTTTTGGCCGCTGCGAGTTTGACAGAAAAAAATTGGCCAACCGGCAGTGATCCAAATTAACAGCGAGATCAATAACCACAAAGGACTAAGACTCAAAATTAGTCCGGTGGCAGCTACCACATCAAAAATTCGTTTTAACTTCGAAAAATAATAAGGGTGAATCACAAAGCGGTTCATTATCATCGCTGATTATAACTATCTGGATCGTTCTAGTGCCACCAGTCCTGGTAAGGCCGCGCCGCTCAAAAACTCCAAGGCCGCACTGCCGGCGGCTGAAAGATAATCCATGCGATCAGCCAACTTAAATTGCTGCAAGGCCGCAATGGTATCACCGCCACCAATAATTGTGACCGCAGTAGTCTTGGCCATCGCTTGAGCAATGGCTCGACTTCCGGCCGCAAATTGGGGTTTCTCGTAAACTCCCACTGGCCCGTTCCAAAATACCGTCCCGGCGGTTTTAATCAGCTCGCAATAAAGTTGGGTGGTTTTGGGGCCAATATCCAAATACATCAAAGGTTTGTCTTTGTCAGTATCCTGAATATCATGAGTTAAATCTACGATCACGGTTTTTTCAGCTTCAGCACTGCGCGCCGCCACGGCATCCACCGGATAGATAATTTTTGGCAAGGGAATATAACCATCTTTCAAAACTCGCTCAGTTTTGTGTTCACTGATGATTTCACCGGCCACCGTCACATAGTTGAGGTTTTTTTGGTTTGCATCGATGGGCGTATCTTGTATAAATGACCGATGAATCTCAATTCCTTGGGACTTAAGAAAATCATTGGCAATGCCGCCACCCACTAGCACAGCGTCGGCCACATTGCTGAGATTTTCCAGGGCACCGATTTTATCGGCAATTTTGGCGCCACCCACAATTACTACCAGCGGTCGATGGGGTTTAGTAATGACTTGACTGAGATGATCAATTTCTTGCTTGAGTTCAAAACCGGCAAAACTGGGGCGCAACATCGGCACTCCAGTCATGGAGGCGTGGTTGCGGTGACAATTGGAAAAGGCTTCGTTGAGATAAACTTCACAAAGTTTGGCCAAACCTCGAGCAAACCAAGCTTCATTTTTCTTTTCCGCCGGGTAGAATCGGAGATTTTCCAACAACACCATCTCGCCTGGCTCCAGCGCCGCCACCGTTGTTTCAACCACCTCACCCACACAATCAGGTACCAAGGTTACCGGCCAATGAAACTGAGTTTTGAGATACATCTCTACTGGTTTGAGACTGAATTGAGCGTCAGCTTCATCAGTAGTTTTTCCTGATTTATCCAGCTGATTACATTTTGGTCTTCCGAGGTGAGAAGCTAAAATTATTTTAGCGCCATGCTCGCGCAACCATTCTATCGTCCGACGAGCTGCCCGCAACCGAGTGGCATCTCGCACTAAGCGCTCGCCAGTGGTTTTGTCCAGAGTTAGCGGCACATTAAAATCCACTCGCACTAGCACCGTGCGATTTTTAATACTGGTAATGGAGGGCAGTTTTAGTGGCATAGGATTTTTTGGTTTCTGATATCCGTGATTTAGCATCCGGTATTCAATCCGGTATCCGGCCTCTGATATCCGCTATCTGATATGTTATACTTCGCCCATCTTCAAAGAAAGGGGATTATTAGCGTATGGGTAACTCACCTCGCACTATGGCCGAGCTATTAGCGGCCTCAAAAGTCCAAATCGTGGTGCCTAAAAAAGGCGACACTGTGACTGGCAAAATTGTTTTAAAGGATCGACGCACCATGGTCATTGACTTGGGCGCCAAAACCGAAGGTATCGTTTCGGATAAAGAATTTGATTTCGCCACTGATTTTATTCAAGATCTTAAAGTTGGCGATAGCATCACTGCGATGGTGATTTCTTCTGAAAATGATCGGGGTCAAGTCATCTTGTCACTCAAAAATGCCGCTTCAGATGCCAAATGGGAATACTTTGAAAAAGCCATGGAGGCCGAGGAAATTCTCGAAGCCAAAGGTCTGGAAGTTAATCGTGGTGGTTTAATTGTGGTGGTAAATGGCATTCGAGGTTTTGTACCCTCGAGTCAATTTGGTAGAGCTTTTGTGGGTAAAATTCAACAACTCAAAGGCGCTGATTTCAAAGTTAAAGCCATTGAGGTGGATCGCGAAAAAAATCGCCTGATCTTCTCAGAGCGTCACGTTAGCGAAGCCAAAGAATTGGCTCAAAAGGATCTGGCCGTCAAAAAAGTCGAGATCGGTGGCACTTATGAAGGTGTAGTTTCCGGCGTGATGCATTTTGGCTTGTTTGTAACAGTGGAAATTCCGGTGGACGCTGCCAAAGCTGTCACTGAACCAGAAGTTGCTGCCGAGGCCGCCACCACTGAAATTGCCAAAACTACTCCTGAAGCTGCCGCTCCAACTGAGCCAAATGTCGGTTATGTTGAAGGTCTAATTCACATCTCCGAGATTAGTTGGGAAAAAGTCAATCACCCCAAGGATTACCACAAAATCGGCGATCGCCTGAAGGTAAGAGTTCTGGGTATTGATGACAAAACCGGTAAACTTAATTTGTCCATCAAGCAACTCCAACAAGATCCGTGGCAGAAAATTGCTGAGGCCTATCCTATCGGCACTACTTTCACTGGCAAAGTCACCCGCATCGAATCCTTTGGGGCTTTTGTGAATGTCGAACCAGGCGTAGATGGTTTAATTCACTCTTCCAAGCTTGACCCCAGTCGCGATCTTGCCGCCGGTGATGATGTCACTGTCAACGTTGAGAGTGTCAGCCCCGACCAACGCCGCATGAGTCTCTCCATGGTCCTCACTGAGGTACCTATGGGGTATAAGTAAGCTTTAACATTTAAAGACATTAGCTGATAAATTGGATATAATTCAATTTGTGCTTGATCTTACTAAAGTTACGCTTAACCCAAAAATTTTGGATCAGATTTATGCTGATTTAGTCGGCGATCTTGAAATAGAAGGCTCAGAATTTAAAAATTATTTTGATTCGCTTTTGATAAACACAATTTTGCAAGTGTTGGAGCCAGATTCAAGAAAACGATTTTTAACTTTAATTCAAGAAAATCAATTAGACCAACTGGATAAGTTTTTAACTCCCTTTTTGCCCAAAATTGAGCAAATCATGAAAGAAAAACTATTAGTTGAGGTTAATAAGTTAAAAGACATTAGCTCATCATGATATTAGCTGATCAATTTATTTCAAGTTGGTTCAAAAATTGGAGTTGGCAGCGTCCATCGCTTCAACAAAAAGCCACGGCTCAAAATATTGAGCCAAAAGTGACCCCCCCAAGGAGATTAAGTCCACGTTTCAGGTAGGATATTTTGGTGGTTTAGACAATTTTTCCCAAATTAGAGCTTTTTTACACAAACTTGGAGACCAAGACTTGGTGAAAACAGATATAACTTGTCTGCGGCAGTTGGCTGATTTTGTGGCCAGTTTTGAAAGATCTCCCAGTGAGGTAGATTTGGAACTTTTTCGAGAGTTACTTTATTCAGTTAGTGAAACGCTTTCATCCCAGCTGAGTAGTGATTTAAGCCAGTTTTTTGCAAAATTAGATATCGATGGGTTAATCAATGTTTTAAAGCAACGGCAAAATGAATTATTCGTCACGACAAAAATCCAAGAATCATTTGTCGGAATTAGTCAAAGTCTAAAAGAGAGTCAAAAAAGTGATGATGAGGCCGTCTATTACAAAATGTCTGGCGAGGCCAAACTGGCCAGTCAGGAATTATTCGAAACCCTATTGGTGAGATTTGATGGTGATTTGGCTTTAATAAAATCTTATTTATCAAAACAAACTGAAGAGTTAAAAATTCAATTTCAAGCTCAAAAAATCAATTATTCTGACTACAAAAAACTCACCACCTATCTGGCTTCCCTGCGAGGTAAAACCACCTATCGAGCCATGCAGAACTACGTTAAGGCTGGTGAAATCACTGAAACAATAGATCAGACTCAAGGACTGCGTGGTTTATTAGGTGGCAAAAAAGAAGCACCTCACAAGATAGAAAGCACTCTAGCCATGTCTGGTTTGAAAGAGGTGCTGCTCGGGTTAAAAAATCTCAAATCAAAAAACGTTTCTGGCAAATCCAAATCTCAATCTGAAGAAATGTGGCAAAACTCACAAGCTTATGAAAAACTAGTTCAAAAATTGGAAGCCGCCCTCGCCAATCAAACCCAGAATTTAAATGCCGACTCATTAAGACTAATGGCCGAGGTGGGCTTTAGTGCTCAAACCCTCACTAAGTTTCAGCGTTTGGTTGAAAAAGTTGTGCCGATTAAGTTTCGACGGAAAATCGTTCTGACAACGTTGGCAGTTGCTTCTTTATTTGGTATTGGGGCTACTGCAGTCAATAGCTATCAAACTTCTCAAGCAGAACAACAGCGTCAGCAGGAAATTGTGGCCTTAACCGAGCAATTTAATCAGGAATGGGAGGATGAAGTTGTTGCTCCAGAAAAGCAGATTGCTGCTCAGCAAGATCAAGTTGATCAAGAAAAACAAACTGATTCAATACCAGAAAATCCTGTTTCAAAAGAAACAGCGGAGTTTTCTGAGGCATTAGATGTTTTGAGGCCGTTTTATAGAGAGACAGTATTACCGAGTAGAATGGAGTTTTTTAACCAATTACCAGAAGATATCAGAATGAGATATTTTGAAGCGATTGGTGGACCAGAAAAAATTGATAACAAAATAGTTACGATTGTGGTGATGGGTAAAGATACCACTGGCGAGCGTTATGGCTTGGACAAAGATGGTAATCCTTTGGGTAGAAATGATCAAACAATTGTATTGTTGATTGATATTAAAAATAATAAAATCAGCGCAGTTTCAATCCCAAGGGATATTGCTATTCCAACAGGAATGTATGGAACAGCCACGCCAAGTACATTTAATGGATTTACTTGGGTGAATCAAGAACACTCTACTGAGAATGGTAGTTATGTTTCACTTGATAGAAGTTATGCCCAATTAGCCATAACTGAAGCCACGGGTTATTTTATTGATGGCATGGTGGAGTTTGATTTTAAATCTGCAGCTGATTTAATAGATAAACTTTTTCCAGACGGAGTTCAAATCACTATGACTGATAGTTTTGTGCCTGAGAATGAAATACTTGGCAAAATTAGTGGTTATCGCAGAAATGGATACAAACCATTTGTCAAAGGTGAAACATACGCCTTTGATGGTGCAGCATTAGTGCAATTTTTACGAGCTAGAGAAACCAGATCTGGTGATACTTATCAAAGAGAGAGTGATGCTACTGCTCTAATGTTGGAAATATCAAAGCAAATGCTAAATCAGATTTTTACAGCCAGTTCTATTGAAGAATTAGCTCAAAGAATTGATGCAATAAAAATGACTTTAGAATCAGGAAAATCTTTAGAAACAGAAGGTCATTTAATGGGGTATTTTTGGGGAACAAAAAAAGACTCAACTTATGTTTTGCTTGATCTAATAGATAAAATTGGAATTAAAAGTATTTATGACCTAACTCGTTCATGGGTAATAAATGGTAGTGTGGTAGCTCCTCAATTTGAAAGTTATTCACCCAAAACAGAAGAAATGGAGGCCGCCTCTTGGTTTGAACACAAAACTGTTTTTCCAGGGGGAAATAATCAAAAAGACCCCTATGGCCAAGAGCGCAACCCTCTAAAGTTTTGGGATTATTTTAGACAAAAAGTGGCAGATTTGGTAAAAAATAATTGATTAAGAAATTTAATCTCAAATCCACACCTCAGCAACAAAAACTATTAGCTCAACGGATTTCTTTGATTTTCTCCGACACCAAAAAAATCAAGAAATGGGTTGTCCATAAGAGCGGCTCTTTTTACTTCCCAACCTATAACCCCGACCGCTAGGTCGTGGGAAGTTTAGTTTTCGCATATTTTTCACTATCTCATCGCACTTTTCTTGAAGTTTTGGCCAGGAAATGCTATAATACCCACATATGTCCAAACAACGCATGATTGTGACCGATGATCAATTGCTCATAGATATGGATCTTTTATTTAACGCGATCCGCGAAGCGGGTGGCGATTGGGAAAAAGTCGAACAAGACATGAAAGCTTACCTCAGTTCGATTCAGGCTATGGTAGGTGAGAACGAATAAATTATGACCCAACCCATCAACTCCACCACTGTTCCGACTGAAGTCGTTTTATCGAAATATGTCATCACCTGTGGTGATGAAGGTGTTCAGATTAACGAGGGTCGGAGACTGGCGTTTGTCGGAGCTGGTTTTCAACTCAAAGGCTTTTCGGAAGTTGTTAAAATTCTCAAGAAAATTCTCGATAAAGAGTTGCGAATTGTTTCCAGTCAAGAAAACGATTGGATTAAGGCCAAACTCGATCTTCAAAATTGGCAGCAAGTCAATGCTATGATGCAACAACACATTGACGCTTTGGCTGACAAAGAAGGTTTGCTCTACTCTGGTTATTTGCCGTTCACCGATCCACGCAAATTAGAGTATGACGTCAAAGGTCACATGGTTCGACCACACAACGTTCACATCGCCAATAAAATCTGTTTTACTTTGGGTGGTGGCGAGCAAATTTACAACTTGGGTCATTTTCAAATCAGCGCCGATTGGGTGGCAGAAGCTCCCAAGGCTTTGGTTAAAGAAGTGATTTTACCTCAAGTTGAGTTTTACAAAGCTCTGGCCAAACGCGGCGATTTACCCTTTGTCTTTTCAGAAAAGGGCGAGCTCGGTGAGACGGTGGCCGCTAAGAACAAAGCCGCTCTGGCTGCGGTGGGGATTAAGTAAAGTTTTGGCGCAGTTTCTAGTTAACGTGTTTGGTTTGGGTCCTTCTGATTTAGACCCTTGCAAT
>DOZC01000085.1 GCA_003518205.1 Minisyncoccota bacterium
GAAATCAGCGTAGGTAGCAAAGCTCTTTGGTTGGTGGTGGCTAAAACCAAAGTAGTTCGAGCTGGTGGTTCTTCAACCAGTTTTAATAAGGCGGTTTGAGCCGCAGTTTGAGCTAAATCAGCTCTTAAAATCATCACCCACCGGTGCTGGTTGGGAGCCACTCCAAAACTGAGCTGACTGACCAACTCTCTGATAGTGGCAACCGGGATGGTGGCTAATTCTAAATTTAACCAGAGCCACTCGGGTTGAGTCGGTGGTTGTTGGGTCGATGGCCCATGTGGAACCGACAAATGAGCTTGAAGCATTTTTTGACACTGGTTTTGCCAGTCTTGAGCGGTTAGGCTCACAAAATCAAAAGGCAATGGCAGAATCAGCGACAATTGAGGTTTAAGAGGCAGCGGGGGCATAATTTTTTTAATTTCTGATCTTTTCTCTCTTCGTAAGATATGGCATGATGAGTATGAAAGCAAGTAAGTATGACTGAACCTGCCCGTTCTCCAGTGCCGGTGGTGACTGATTCGACTGTGGTGACTGATTCGACTGAGTTGAGCTCTACCGAGTCGAGTTCAGTTGAAGCCCAAACTGCTGTACCCGAGGTTTCTCCAGAAGAATTGGATGAGTTAGCTCGACAAGTTGAGGCGACTGTTTTTGGAGAGGCAGCACCTTCCCACGATCACCGATCATCTTCAACCCCAGTTTTAACTCCAGCTCCGGCCTCAGTTTCAGCTCCGGCCTCGGCTCCAGCCCCGACCCCAGCAATCACTCCAGAGGCCGCTTCAACTTCAACCCCAGCCTTTCCTGCAATTGTGACTTTAACTCCTTTGGCAACTACTCCGGCTCCAACCCCGGCCTTGGCTCCAGCCCCGGCCTCAACCCCAACCTCAACCCCGGCCTTGGCTCCAGCTCAACCTCTGACTGCCGCTCCAACTGCTCCTAGTACCACGATTGTTCCCAATTCCGCTAATGCACCGGTTTTTAAAACCAGTTCAATTTTGCCGGCGGGTCAAAAAACTTACACTTCAATTTTAGAAGTTATTGAGGAAGATCAACTTTTGGCTCCGGAGCAAATTGCTCAAATTAAGCGGGAGTTTTTGATTACCGGTCGAGTCTTTGAGGATTTGGTGGCCGAAAAAAACTGGCTATCTGAAGAACAATTAACCAAAATTAAATCAAAATTTAACCACATCCCCTTTGTGGCAGTGGCCGAAACCGGGATTTCTCCCGAGGCTTTAGGATTTTTGGATGAAATTGTGGCCAGGCGTTATGGTTCTTTGCCGTTTGCAGTTGATAAAACTGAACACAAGTTGTCAGTGGCCATGAAAAATCCCCTGGATCTGCAGGCCGTGAATTTTGTGGAGCAAAAAACTGGTTATCAAATTGTGCCCCACTTTGCTTCTCCATCAGTGATTGATCGGATCATTACGGAGCGTTACGCCCAGAGTTTATCGGCTGAGGTTAATGAAGCAGTTAATGAAACTGATCAAACCAAAACTCGACAGCTGATTCAGCAAGACACTTTAAACAACTTCGGAGGTGTGATTCGAGATGCTCCAATCAACCGAATCGTCGAGACGATTTTAGATTTTGCTGTCAAATCTCGAGCTTCAGATATTCATATTGAGCCTTTGGTGGGTAAAGTCAGAGTGAGATATCGAATTGATGGAATTTTGGTGGAAAAACTGGTTTTGCCCAAATCGGTTTTGGATGCGGTGGTGTCACGGATTAAGATTTTGTCAAACTTGAAGATCGATGAAAAACGAGTCCCTCAAGATGGTAGGTTTAACTACATCACTGATGATCAAGAAGTGGATTTGCGGATCTCTACCCTACCCACAGTTAATGGCGAAAAAGTCAATTTACGGTTATTGTCCAAGAATGCTTCGGTACCGACTTTGGAAGAATTGGGGTTGTCGGGATTGGCTTTGGAAAATGTTAAAGAAGCCATTAAAGTGCCTCACGGGATTATTTTAGTTTCCGGCCCAACTGGCTCAGGTAAAACCACTACGCTGTATTCGGTGTTGCACATGATTAATACTCCCAAAGTTAATATTTTAACCCTGGAGGATCCAGTGGAGTATCAAATGACTGGCGTGAATCAGGTCCAGATCAACCCCAAGGCAGGACTGACTTTTGCCAGTGGTTTGCGGTCATTTTTGCGGCAGGATCCGAATATTATTATGATTGGAGAGATGCGGGATAGTGAGACCACGGGGTTGGCGATCCAGGCGTCGCTAACAGGGCACTTGGTGTTTTCGACCATTCACACTTCTTCGGCGGCCGGAACTTTGCCGCGGATGATCGATATGGGAGCCGAGAATTTCTTAATTTCCTCTTCCATGACTCTAGTGATTGCTCAGCGCATTGTTCGAATCATTAACCCCAAGTATAAAGAAGAATACATTCCGGAGCCGGTGGTTCTGGAGAATATTAAACAGGCTTTGGGTCATCATTTTGAAACTTGGTGCCAAGCCAATGGCAAGGACCCCAACCAAATTAAGCTTTGGCGACCTTCAGCCAACCGTCCGGAACAAGAGCCAGAATACAAGGGTCGAATGGGCATTTTTGAAGTCATGAAAATGACAGATAAAATTGGTAAACTGGTGATGGCTAACTCACCGGCCAATGAGATGGAGGCGGAATCAGTGGCCAATGGCATGTTATTGATGAAACAAGATGGTTATATCAAGGTTTTGGAAGGCAAAACCACGGTAGAAGAGGTGCTGCGGGTGGCTGAAGTTTAGGAGATACTATGACAATTTACGATTTGTTACAACAACTGGTGGATCAAAAAGGCTCGGATATTCATTTATTAGTGGGTTCGCCGCCGATGTTTCGTGTTGATGGCGAGTTGCGAGCAGTGGCAGATTTGCCGGCTTTGGATGAGGCAGCAGCAGAAGCTTTAATTTTGCCATTACTAAATCAAGATCAACAACAAGTATTTCGGAGTAATAAAGAATTGGATTTTGGCTATCAGTTTAATGATCAGGGTCGGTTTCGCGTCAATGTTTATTTGGCTTTAGGCAAAATGGCGGCAGCTTTGCGTTTAATTCCGCCCACCATCAAAACTATTGAGGAATTGGGTTTGCCCCCGATTTTGCATGAATTTACTCATTTCAATCAGGGATTGGTGTTACTCACTGGTCCAACTGGAGAAGGTAAATCTACCACTTTGGCAGCTTTAATAGATGAAATCAATGCTGGTCGGAATGAACATATTTTGACGATTGAGGATCCAGTGGAGTTTGTACATCAACCCAAAAAAAGCATCGTTTCTCACCGAGAAGTGGGGCAAGACACTAAAGAATGGACTGCGGCTCTCAAATCAGCTCTGCGGGAAGACCCCAATGTAGTTTTGGTGGGTGAAATGCGCGATTATGAAACCATCGCGGCCACTTTAACTTTGGCTGAAACCGGACACCTGGTGTTTGCCACGCTCCACACCGGAAGTGCTAGTCAGACAATAGACCGAATCATCGATGTTTTTCCCTCAGCTCAGCAGGGTCAAATTCGTCAACAGTTGTCGGCTACTTTAAAAGTGGTAGCTGCTCAGCGCTTGATTGCTAAAGCTGGCGGTGGTCGAGTGGCGGCTTTTGAAATTATGGTGGTCAACGATGCCATTCGAAATCTGATTCGGGAGTCAAAGGTGTTTCAAATTGACAATGTGCTTCAGACCTCGGGTGAAGCAGGCATGGTTTTAATCGAAAATTATTTACTGGATTTATTAAATCAGGGAGTCATCACCAGAGAAACTGCCCTAGCGACGGCTTTTAGACCCAAAGAGCTCCAGCGTCTGTTAGGATTAACTTAAGTGAGAAGTTATGCCAATTTTTGAGTATACCGCCAAAAATAGCCACTACGAAGTGATCAAAGGTAAGGTGGAAGCCAAAACCAAATCTCAGGCGGTGACGTTACTGTCGGCGCGAGGGTTGTTTGTGATTAAACTCCGAACTTTGAATGATAACTCTTTTGAGTGGTTCAAGCAGTTTTTTAACAAAGTAGCTTTTGACGACGTAGTGAATTTTACCCGGCAAATGGCCACGATGATTAATGCTGGCTTATCACTTTCCAAGTCGTTGACAATTTTGGAACAGCAGCACAATCCCGAAATGGCCAAAGTTGTGGCCGGACTTTTAAAGGAGGTCGAAACCGGTGGGACTTTTTCCAACGCCCTAGCTAAGCACCCTCAAATTTTTAGTCGGGTTTATGTTCAGTTAGTCAAAGCTGGTGAAGTGGGTGGAGTTTTGGATGAAGTCCTAGAGCGGTTGGCAGTTACCATGGAGAAAGAAAAAGAATTTCGAGCCAAAACCAAAGGCGCCTTGATCTATCCAGCTATTGTGGTCACAGCCATGTTGATAGTGGCCACCATCATGATGGTGTTTGTAGTGCCCAAGCTGACCGATATGTATAAAGATTTTGGGGCTCAGTTGCCATTACCAACTCTGATTTTAATGGGTATTTCTGGGTTTATGGTGAAGAATTTCATTTTGATTGTTTTGGGTGTTACTGGAGGCATATTTTTCTTTAAAAATTGGGCCAAAACTGAAATGGGTCAGAGAAAATTAGATGGTTGGTTGTTTAAATTGCCGATTTTTGGAGATTTGCGCAAAAAAATCATCTTGACAGATTTTGCCAGAACCCTATCGCTCTTATTGGGAACTGGAGTGTCACTTTTGGAAGCTTTGGATATTGTGGCGGCGGCGATGGATAGTTTGTTATATCGAGAAGCGCTCAAAGATGCTACCAAACAAGTGGAGCGAGGCGACAGTTTATCAGCGGCGGTGGCCAAATATGATCTCTTCCCACCCCTCTTAAACCAAATGATCTCAGTGGGTGAGGAAACCGGTAAAATTGATGATGTCTTGAGTAAACTTTCGGTGTTTTATGAAAGTGAGAGTGAGCAAGCCGTCAAAAACATGACCGTGGCGATGGAGCCAATGATCATGATTGTCTTGGGAATTGGGGTGGGAATGTTGGTGATTGCGGTGATTCTGCCAATTTACTCTTTGACGAGTCAGTTTTAACAGTGTAATCTTATTGTAGAGTTATATTTTGACTATGCCAAAAACTTTTCCAGCCTTTATTTTGACTCAGATGACTCAGATTATTGCCCGACGACGTCAGGCGGGTTTTACCATGATCGAGTTGTTGATCGTGATTAGTATTTTGGGCATTTTAGCGGTGGCAGTTTTGGCCGCCATTAACCCCATCGAGCAGATCAATCGAGGTCGCGATACTGGCAGTCGGTCAGATGCTGAGCAAGCGCTGAGTGCCATTGACAGGTATTACGCTTTTAATGGTTATTATCCCTGGCAAACTGGAGCTGGAGATACTGCTAATAAAGCCATGGTTTGGACATCTTTTAGTGAAAATGGAATTCAGGATGCAGATACCTGTCCATTGACAGAAAAATTAAGTCAGACAGAGCAGGCTGGTTGTACCGGATCTGATGAACTAAAAGTGACTTTTGTAAATCGAGTCACTGACACTACTTACAATCCATTATTCGTTTAT
>DOZC01000014.1:0-2199 GCA_003518205.1 Minisyncoccota bacterium
CGACTTACCAGTACCGGTTTTTCCAATGATATACGTATGCCGCTGACGATCTCGATTTTCCATAAAAACCTCACGCACCTCGCCTCGATACATCGATTTACCCAACCGCAATCCAGAAGTTGGAATCAAATTTGAAGCTGGAGCATTTTTGGCAATTAACCATTTGATGTGATGAGTTTCAACACTTTTATTGGGAAAGTGCATCACTGTCGCCAACTCTTCAGTGTTCAAAACTGAGGTACCCCAATCCCAAATCGGCAAGTAGCGATAGATAAAATCCAACATAAACAGTTGACCAATAATGAATTTGTCACGCACAAATGAATTATGAGGTGAAGTAAATTGAGCAAATGCCCCCACAATATTATTGAGATGAACATTGGCTGAGACTTCATTTTGAGCCGAAACCACAATACGCAGAGAAGTTTTAAATCCTGGCTTATCCAGCTTATTATTGATCGCCTCCATTTCTTTGGGATCAGCGCTATAGTTGGCCTTCTGAGGATCTGATTCGCGCTTTTTTTGCTTTTGAACTGAGTCACGACCGGCGTCTTGCCAACTCTTTCCCACTGGTTGCACCAATAGTTGAATCATTGCCCCCTCACCTTCGCCCATTTTTGACAAAGCCGAAGTAATTAAGGACAAACCATCAGTCGGCAGATCTTTAAAGGTTTTTAAGGGTAAATATTTGCCTTTTTCCAAGGTCAAAGTGGTGTAAGCCACTCGGCCTTTTTCATTAAAAATATTCACCTCGTCTACAATTTTAATTTCAGCGGTGGGATAAGCTCCGTTAACTTGTTTTTCCACCAAATCCCGAATTTTTCTGGGACAACTAATATAAAATCCGATTTCTTCCCGCAAGCCCACAATTTCAAAACTAATCACCTCTTCAGGCTTCAAAAAATCGAACCAACCATCGTGTTTGATGGCATAAAGGCCAGCAAACATTTGTTCTGCTGCATCAATCTTAATTTCAATCCCTTTAGGAAGTCGTACTAGCAATGTTACAAAATCCAAAGCATATTTTTCGCGATCTCGGTGTTTATATAACAAATAAACTAAATAAGTTGCCAAAACTAACAAAATCACAACTAACAACCCCCACCCCAAACTGAGGAAAAAAGCATTAACTCTGGCAGTAAAAAGTTCCAAATTGGCCACATTACCCATGAAGCTATTGTAGAGAAAAGTTTCAAGTCTGACTATGGTTGGTTAACCTGGCCTGTTAGAGAATTAATTCTTGGTCGTAACCTGACGATAAATCACCTTGCCCAAAAACATTTTGACGATTTTATGACTCCACTCCACCAGCCATCTGATACTAAACTTGGGACTTTTAGTGGCACCAATTTTTTCTATTTCTGGAGTAATCGGTAACACCACCACTGGTTGGGAGGGCAATTGATGTTGAGTGGGCATGGCGGCAATTGAATCAGCAATCACAATTTCAGCCGGCGCCTGATCCGCATGATCTTCTACTCGGTTTAAATAGCCCTCAACTTCCGGTGGTAATTCAGAACTGGGCTCATACTCAACATATTGAACGTTTCCTCCCACTTCAACAGTAGCTTGGTTGGAATTTCCCTCTGGTTTGACAGCAGTGCTTGTTTCTGAGTATTGCTGCGGTGATGCCGCCGATAAAGTCTCCTTATTTTTGGCGCTGGCGCCTGCTTGAGGCTGAAGCTGAGCCTCCGCCGCTGAAATTGTCTGCAACATAGCCAAGGGTGCGGCCTGAGGAGCAGTTTGAGCTACCAGTGACGATAAAGATTGGGGTGGCGAAACTGGTGCCTGAGATTGATCTGGGGTTGATTGGGTTTCAGCCTCAGAAATAATTCGATCCAATAAAGCTAGAGATTCGGAATCAGCTTGATTGATTAATTGAGTTGGATCAGACACCTGAACCGGATCGGGCGGCTGAGTGGCTGCAGATGCCTGGGTGGGATTGATTGAGTTGGCAAGATCAGAAAACATAGAATGTTACCATCATACTAGAAAATTTGACTCAGAAGCAAAATTGGATTTTAGAATTTTTTGCCAGTTGGCCAAATACCTAATCGTTTAAAAAAGTAACTCGTTGGCCCACTTGAATATTAAGTTGTGAAACCTGTCCTGCCGGCAACTCTAAAACCAAATTAACCGGAGATTTCGGTATTAAAACTGCAGCCGAGATGGGTCTAATCGACTCAGGGAGCGCTGTCA
>DOZC01000014.1:2369-4184 GCA_003518205.1 Minisyncoccota bacterium
AAAGTTAGTTCGACAACTCGATCATCAGCCATCCAAACAAAATCCAAGCCAAACCGCATGTTTTTCATCCAAAAAGCCCATCGATCTGAGGTGGGAAACCAAAATAACATGCCAGTTGTCTCAGTCAAATTTTTGTCACCCAAGCCCTGAGTTCGAGAACTATCGGTTTTGGCCAAAATCACAGTAACTTCAGATGTTTTGGTAATTTTTGAAGCGACCGATGAGTTGAATTGAAGTTTAACTTGACTTAAGTCTGCCTGATTGGAAAAAAACTGACTCAGTTTTTGAGCTTGGTTAAATTTTCCAAACTGCCAGCTGCTGCCCACCACCAAGCAGGAGAAAACTCCCAACATCACTCCTCGCGTTATCCAAAGTTGGCGTTTTTTTGATTTCAAACTCCAAAATTTCCAAAATCTCTGCCAACTTGAGCTTCGTTGCCACCAGAAAATTCCGCCCAAACTCAAAACACTCAATAAAATCCACTGATTAATTCCCAATCCCCATCCGACCTGACTTCGATCCAAGCGTAAAAAATCCAAGCTGAATCGCATCAAGCTATAGCTCATTAAATAAGTTAGCCAAAGTTTACCTTGTCCAACACGCCAATTGCGCTGAGTTTGATTTAAACACCCCAACAACCAAGCTAAACCTAGTAAAAATAAAGCTTCGTAAGCAAATAAAGGATGAAATTTGGTTTCGGACGGGAGATTGATTGTGGCTGCCACTCGGTGAATTGCCTCGATCTGAATCCCCCAGGGCAGCTGAGTTGGCAGGCCATAGAGTTCTTGATTCAGCCAGTTTGCCAAGCGACCGACTGCCTGACCAATGGGCAAAACCAAAGCCAAAATATCGAGACGGGTTAAAAATTGTCGCCGGTCCAACCACCACCAACCAATCGCCAACCCTAAAATTGCTCCCAAAATACTCAAACCTCCCTGCCAAACCGCCAAAAGAGATAACCAATTGCCCTGGATCAACTGAGGCCAATAAATCGACCAATCAGTCGCCAAATGCCAACCCCTGGCCATTACCAAAGTGATAAGTCCCAACTCCAACCACCGACCGAGGTTGAGAGGGGCAAGTTTTAATTGCTGACTCAAAATCTCCAGTCGCCACCACACCAAGGCCACAGCTCCACCCACCAAAAAACCATAACCATAAAAAGTCAGTCCCAAAAATTGGTAAGTGGTAGCCGGCATGAAATAAACTTTCCTCAATTTAAATCAACATTAAGATCACCAAAACCAATAGCCCCAAGCCCATGATGGCGCCCCATTTGCCGTTCCAGGTTTTTTCGAATTCATCGATTAAATTGAGTTTAATATCATGTAAAAATTTTTGGCGAAACCCCAGTTGATCTGTTTGCCAAATCAACACTTCGGTCGCCAATTGAGTCCAGAGTCCCAAAATTATCCCCGACCCAACGGCATTGCTGGTGGTCGGGATGACCACACTCCCAATCACCAATAAAACAACTGCGAAACTCACTGACCGAGTTAACGCGGTGGTCTGATACCACCGCCAAGAATTTTGTTCATCTAATTTTAGACCCACCATTGCCAAACTCCAGCCAACCAAAAATTGGCCGGCTACTTGCCATTCTGGTAACAGCCAAAACTGATCCAAGCCGGTCAACCCCGGCCACCACACTTGAGTTTTTCTCCAAGCTACTAACCCGGCTAAAAAAAACGCCAAAAGGCCGGTTGCCAACTGATATCGCGGGGTTATTTTGGTTGATTCGAGCATTGTTGTTTCCTGATCAACTTTTAAATGCCGCTTTGGGTCTCCGGTTCGCTTTGGGTTTCCGGTTCGCTT
>DOZC01000014.1:4275-14708 GCA_003518205.1 Minisyncoccota bacterium
GCTCCGGCTTGAACTTTAGCACCAGTTCTAAGCTGAATTGATTTTTGCCAATTGGCGTTAATGATGGCTTGGAAAGATGAGTTGGTTTTCATTTCTAATTCCAACTCATTCAAAGCTTGAGTTAAATCTGATAATTTTAAAGTTTGATCAAACACCAAAACATTGGCTCCAGCCAACCAACTCAACCTCATTGATTCGACCAGAGTTAGTTGTTCGTCAGTTCGGTTCAAGGCCGCCCAACTGTTAACTCCATCAGCCAAAACAAAAATATCTGGAAAGGTGGTGGCAAAACTGATTAAACATTCGGCACTCTGGGTGCAGGGAAGATTGTCAAATCGTTCTGACACTCTAACTGGGCTAACCAAAACTCCGACATTGGGATAGGCTTCAAACACATTTTTGAACGGCTTCAAGTCTGAGGTGGTAGTGGCCAAGGCTTGAATGGTTTTCAGCGGATTTTGTTTAGCCTGACCCAACCCGGGAAAATGAGCCACTATCGGAAAAATCCCATCGGCTGAAAAATTTTCAATATAGCGTCCGGCCGCTTCCGCCGCTTCCGGCCCATTGTCACAAATTTGATTTCCTTGAAAACTATTCACCCCCACATCAATCACTGGACCGATAACGGCAGCAATTCCCAACTGAGATAACTGGACGGCAGAATTAGCTAAGGCAGGCTCACTCGCTACTTGGGCTGAACAAATTTGACTCATGGTCGGTAAGGTTTCAAAACCCTGTCCCCGAAGGTTTTGACTGCCGCCAAAATGAGTTACCGTCAATAGAGGCGGCCAAGTCCAGTCGTTGGCCAGTTTTAATAAACTTTGAGTAACTTGATTAGCTTGACTGCGGTTCATCACTGAGGTTAATTTAATAAACCCTGGTTTTTCAGCCTGCAACCAAGTGGCAGTTGCATCATCTATTTGGGTTTTGGCGCTACCACTGGCATTTGAATTAATCGAGGTAACAACCGAGACCATTAATAGCTGAGTAAGTTTTTCTCGATCAGTTTGAATTGGTGCCAAACCATTGCCTAAAATAGCTGAGTTCGTGGCTCCCTGACGGGGTTGAGGCGCCGGAACAACTGATGATTTGGACGAGGCTTTTTGATTCCAAAAAGGCTGAAACCACCGGTTGTAGCCCAGTCCTGCCATCAATAATATCAATCCGATTATTAAGATCAGAGTGGGCAGAAAATTAGTTTTGGGAGCAGCAATTTGGGTCATAAAAATTTTAATTATTTAGTTTGACGCTGATCTTTAAGTTGCTTTAACTTCCACATAAACAATCGAGCACGACTCAAGGCCTGAGCATCACTGACAAATGACCTGGCTTGCTCCAGAAGAGCGCGATCGGTAGTTTTGGCCAACCTAATATACAAGCTTTTGTGAGCCAAATCATTAAGCTCCACCGCCAATCGATAGCCAAAATCTTGAAACTCTTGAGAGATATAGCCTTTGTCAGTGGGAAGTTGGTAGTTGGCAAACAAGCCGCCTAATACTTGAAAGCCTTTGGTGGTCGCAACGGCCATATTGATCATTGTATCAGGGGTTTACTCGGTTTTGTGTTCTCGAACCAACAAACTTAACCACACTCCTATTGCCGCCACTACAAAAACAGCTTTAAGCGGCCAACCAAATAAGCCAAATATTAATATAAATCCCAACCAAAACCCCACTGCTGCCAAACCAATAATAACTTCGCGATAAGCAAAAAATGATAGTGCTTCTCTCCCCTTACTGCGAACTAAAAACTGTTTATCAAAAAATAGCCAATGAAAACTAGCGGTTAATCTGTCACAGGTGTCAATCATGACAATTGACCAAATCGACCCAATTTGAGTCCGCATTAACCACAGCAATGAAAGCAAGCCTCCGGAAAACACAAAGGGGCGGCGATTATGAAGTTTGTCCAACCCGGCGGCAGTAATATAGGTCACTATCATGGCTAAAAACAGAGCCAACGAATAAAGATATCCCACTTCTTGAACTGAGCCTACCAACAAAAAAACATAAAGTGGCCAGATACTTAAGGCCGCATCGTTGCTATATCGACCCACATACGAAAACGCTAGTTTTTGATAAGATCGTTCATGCAGCCAAGAAAAAAACTCTGTCCAACTAACTCTATCTTTGGCTTCACTCACATTAAGTTTCAAGGCCAAAATCATACCCACTAATACACAAACAATTCCTACTAAAAATAAAGCCCCAAACCCTTGCCACATAATTAACCAACCTCCTAAAATCGGAGCTAATAAAACCACTAAGTGAAGTAAAAAATTAATCAACCCCACATCGGCTCCAAATCTGGTTTTAACAGCATTTTGACTTAAAAGCGTGAAGTAACTACTCCAAAATAAATTTTGAGTTCCATCTAAAACCGCCGCTGCCAAAACCAACCAAATAGCCTGGTCTTTTCCGATTAATAATAACCAGAATTGCATCATAAAACCCAATTGACTCAACTCAATGGCTCGTTGGGGCCCAATTTTGCTGATTAATTGCGCTGAAGGAATAGCGGTGATTAAAGCCACCACGTTGCGAACTAGAAAAAACAGCGCCAGCCACATAACTCCCCGTTGCAAACTACTAAATTGATCAGGCCAAAAACTCAAACTTTGCCCTTGTTGAAACAAAAAGAGGGGTAAAAAAAATAACACCAGTTTTGCCGCCAATTCTCGACTAATTCTTAGTCCATTGAGCCACCACATTTGAGGAGTGTTGTCAAACTTTAAGTAAGGAAAGTGAGAGACGTGCAGCGAGCTGCGATCGGAAGTCATTTTAAACGAGCTGACCAACTCTCCAGCCATTGAGGGGGTAATTTTTGCCAAGCTAACTGCTCTTCCACTGTCCAGGATTGTAGTACATAAGTTTTGGCCGGCACTTGGCGCTTACCTCCTCTACCATCAATCCCGATTCTAACGTGCCAAAAATCTTGAGTTCCTAAATGCTGATAGATCGACAGCAAGCCATTGTGAATTTTGGGGCCTTTACCAAACTGAAGCTTGGCAGTTCCGAACTCAAGATCGAGATCATCATGAATCACCATGACTTGACTTAAAATTTTTTGCTGAGCGGCCAGAGATTGATGATTGAATTGACTGAAATAATCCAAAGCCGCCCTAATAGCTGAACCGGAAGCATTCATAAATGTCTGAGGCTTAAGAAAAACCCAATCATCCAGTTTGCAAACTTCGGCCTGAATTTTTTTCATGGTTTGCCAGACGGGCGGTTGAGTAATTTGAACTTGAGAAGCCAGAGTTTCGGCCCAGATTTCCACTAATCGAAACCCGGCATTATGCCGAGATTGAGCGTATTCTGCTCCCGGGTTACCCAGTCCGACCACAAACCACATAGCCACCATGGTACGCAACCAGGGTGCTGAACGCAATTAGTCTTTGGCCATCAGTCGCGACTGCAGTTGACACAACTCTTTGAGCTCCGCCACTGTGGTGGCTTGTTCCCAACCCTTGTCGGCTCTGACTTTCACCAACCGCGGAAACCGCAATGACACTCCAGCGGCGTGAGTCGGTGAGGTGGTAATTTCATCAGCGGCTATTTCTAGAACCAAACCTGGCTCCAACCAACCATCTGGTTGAAGACTAGTGGGAATCTCGTAAATAGCTGGCTTTGTGGCAGAGCGCATTTGATCGGCCTGACGACGAAGTAGCTGAAACTCTTCATCAGTTAATCCAGTGCCGAGTTTGGCTACTGAGACAATTCTTATAGACCCACTGTCGGTCTTTGCGGCGTCTGACTCTAAAACTCCCAACAAAAAGGCCCCAACTCCAAATATCGTGCGCTTGCCTTTGCCCAAATAATAGCCCATCACCACACAGTCAATGGTGTCAGCCAATTTGCCGCTTGTCCCTTCCGGTTCTTTAATTTTGACCCACCGCCAACCTTTGCGGCCACTGCGATAAATCGAATCAGCCTGTTTGACAACAACTCCTTCCAGTCCCACCCCTAATTGAGTTTCGTGAAATTGATGCAAAGTTTCAGGATCTGAAGTTTCCAGATATCTGGTTTGTCTCACAGTTTCAGTTTCAGCACTTGGCGGCAACAATTTTTGGAGCCACTGCTTGCGCTGACTCAGAGGTTCATCCACCAAAGATCTATCATCAAGAGCCATCAAATCAAACACAAAGCAACGAATTGGCACTGAGGCAGCTTTGGCGGCAACTTCATGTTTGCGTTTACGAGTAATCGTAGCCTGAAACGACAAAATCTGCCCGGTTTCAGGATCATAGCCCACCGCCTCGGCATCTAAAATGCAGTTGCGACACTTGAGGTGGGCAAAACCTTGTTGAAGCTCAGGAAACATGGCTGTAACTTCATCGAGGTTTCTGGTGAAGGCCTTAACCCAACCCGCCTCTAAATTGCAGTGAATTTGCAGTCGCAGGCCATCATATTTTGGTTCGGCATAAACTCGGGGCATTTTGGCAATAATTTCCTCAGCCGTGTTAAGTCTTTGACATAAGGCTGGCATGACCGGCACCCCGATTTCAACTTCATAACTTTCTAAGGCGGCTGAAATTTCTGCAGTTCCAGCGTTAACACTGACGTTGGTGCCAAACTCAGCATTAGTTTTAGTTCCTAGGTCAGCAGCCAAGTAAGCTGCGGCTAATTTGCCAATATCAGCTTTTTTTTGATAGGCCAACTCCAAAATCTCCCGATCGCGCTTGTCGCCATGCTTGGCCCAAGATAGGGCATCCATCAAAGTCATGGTTGAAAAACCCAGGCGGAGTTTTCCCATCACCATTCTGATCACAAATTTGGCTCCAGTTGGATCTAATTCTTCCAACAAAGCTAATAACAGTTGCTGTTTTTGGTCTTGAGACCCCGTGCCTCCGACTCGGGCTATGGCCAATAATTGTTGATAGACTGAAAGAATGTCTGGATTAGTCGTGGGTTTTTGAGCCGATTTTTTCTGAGCGTGGCTCTGCTGAGCTTGTTTAATCTCAGCCGTCAAAACACCCAAATCTCCCAAATTTCGAAATCTCTGGCCTACCATTTCGGCCAACTGATCTGTTCCGGCTCTAATTTCTAGCTCTGGCTCTGGCGCGAACAAACTCATCGCTCCACCGGCCTTTTGAGTGGCTAATTTAACTGCGGCTTGAGTTGGGGGTAAATAATTTTGCCGTCTGGCCAACAGCACTAAAGTGCGTAAAACCAGTTTTTGGGCTAATTGAAACTCGAGATTTTGATAACTGGGTAATAGTTTGCCCTGAAGCAAATAGCAGGTCACAATGATTTCATCGGGATTAAGCTGATTGAGTAAAATAGCTAACTGCGCCGTAATGGCCAACCGAGCCGCTGTAGATTCTAATTGTTCTAGCTGCTCAGCTAATTGATGAAACGTCATGATGTCATCTTACCGCATCAGTCGATCATTAAATAGCGCACGCCTTTGGTGACGCCTTGCTTGCGCACCACACCTTTTTTGATCAAATCCTTCAAATCTCTTAAAATCGTATCAGTGGAAATATTGGGCAAAAGTTGCTGAGCCATATCTGAGGTGAGTTCGCCTTGATTTTGCAAAGCTTCCAATAAAATAATTTGCCGCTCAGACAAAGCTACTTGAGCTCCTAATTCTTGCTGGAGCCGAAGATCCTGGGAAAGCTTCATGACTTGAGATTTGATTTTATCAATCTCCACTGCCACGCCATAGCAAAAATATTCTAGCCAGAAAGTCACATCTAATTGGTTTTGTTGAACTGATAGTAAAGCTTGATAATATTTGTCCACATCACTGTCAAAATATTGTTCCAGAGAAAAAAACTTTTTAAAATCATAACCACTCTGTTGCAGCACCAACGAAGCCATGGCTCTGGCCGTGCGGCCGTTGCCCTCAATAAATGGATGAATATAAACCAAATGGTAGTGAGTAATTCCAGCTTTAAAAACAGGATGAAGCGTTTGAGCTTCAGAACTAATCAGCCATTCAAAAAACTCTTCCATCAAAAATGGCACCTCGACTGAAACCGGGGGTCGAAACACCACTCCTCCATCCTGAGTGCCCTTAACCACAACCTGTTGCTTGCGAAACTCACCTGTTTGATCAACAGCTAAAAGATTTTGCATGGTTAGCGCATGAAGAGTTTTGAGAGTTTCAATCGACAAAGTGGTGGCCATTTTGCCAGGATTTAATTTGAGCTGGTCGATCCAAGAAATAACCTGACGATAATTAATCACTTCTTGAATATCGCGCTCTCTGGCCAAAACTCCAGCTTGTTTGGCCAACTCAGTCGGAGTTAAACCAGGCTCAGCGTCAGTCTGAGCTGCCACTAATCGTTGAGTTTGGTCAGCTGTTAAATCATTGCCCTCGATTTTGGTACCAAAATGCACCGTTCGTTGAAGGGCTTCAGCCCGAAATTTAGACTCCCAAGCCGGCACCAGTGGTGCATGATCAATCAAAGCTTTGGCGGCCTCAATGGTCGAAATATAAGTGACTAGGTTGTTGGTAATACGAAAACGAGGTTGGTACATTAGTTGAAACCGTATTCTACCTGAATTCTTGCAAAATATGCAGGGATTTTTAGTCCAGTCTTGTGACACACAACACTAGTTTGGGACTTTTATGACTCAAGCTAAAAAACAATCTAGCGCAAACTATGAGTCCTGATCTCCAGGAGGAAGTTTGTTTGTTTTTGTTAACCGATTAATCAAACCATCCCACTGCTGTTTGATTGCATTGATTCTTGAGTTTAAATCGGCACTGACATTTTCAGCCGTGTGAGACTCAATTGGCGCCACCGGAACTCCAGCAGCTCTTGCTCGAGCTGCTAATTCTCGATTTAATTCTGCAAGTTTTTTTAGAACTTCATCTTGACCGCTAACAAGATCATTTTTGGACTTGGGGGGGGTGAAAGCTCGTGCATATGATTGATTTTATCTCAAATTGAATCAAAAATCCCTCAATCAATTTATGCTACACTCGTGTCGTACTTAAAAGAAATTTTATGTCCAATCTCCAAACTCCCGAAACCATCCAAGATTTGCCCAACGCTTTTGTCAAAAACTTAATTACTTTATTTACTGGAGGATTTGGAATTGTGGTTGGTTTAGCCTGGACAGAAGTGATTAAGCTGGTGGTCAGCCAATATATTGATCCGCTTTTGGGAAAAAATGGCAGTTTAATTTCACTTTTGATTTACGCCATAGTAATGACTTTTTTGGCGGTGATAGTAACTATGCAATTGACTCAATTGGAGAAAAAGCTGGCTAAAATCACCGGCCTGCTGACTAAACGCCAAACCAAAGCTGATGCTCCAATGCCAAATTCAAAAAAATTTACTTAAATCGCTCACATGTCGTTTTCTACAGCCACCTCACCCTCTGTTCTATCTCCCGCTTCAGTTTTAACTGGTGGCACCCACAGCGATCTTGTGCTGCAAAACTTTCTCCCTGAAACCTGGCTATCACAACTGCATTTACCTGCACCAGATTCGCACAAAGGTCAGAATGGCAAACTCCTGATTATTGGCGGATCAAATTTATTCCATGCCGCCAGCAAGTGGAGTCTGGATATTGCCAGTAAGTTTGTGGATATGGTGTTTTATGCTTCAACACCTAGTAATAATGAGTTGGTGAAACAAGCCAAGGGTGAGTTTTGGAATGGCTTGGTAATTTCTACCGCTCAAATTCCAGAATATTTGACCGAAGCTGATGTGATTTTAATTGGTCCGGGCATGGAACGAACCGAAGCCACGGCCGAATTGGTCAACCATTTGCTCAAAACCTATCCCACCAAAAAATGGGTGGTAGATGCTGGGGCGTTGCAAATGGCCAAAGCCAGTCTTTTCACTGAAAGCATGATTTTGACCCCCCATTCTCAGGAATTGGTTAAATTAGCGGAACAATTTTTTAAAACTACTGGCTCTGATACTGACGCTATGTTTTTAACCCGGCTAGCCACCCTCACTTCCGCCACCATACTCTACAAGGGTCAAGTCGACCAAGTGCTCCACCAAGGCAAATTATGGCAAATTACCGGCGGCAATCCAGGCATGACCAAAGGCGGTACTGGCGATGTTTTGGCTGGGCTCGTGGCAGCTCTTTACTGCAATCATGAGGCTCTTATCGCTTGTCTCATCGGCAGTTATGCCAATAAGCTGGGGGGTGACAAACTTCATCAAACAGTCGGGCCATTTTTCAATGCCAGCGATTTGGTCGCAACCGTCCCCGAAACACTTTGGGCTGCTTACAACCAAGCTGTCGGCGCGCTTTAAAGTCGATACTCTACCAAATCTGGCACCTGGGTTTTGATTTCTGGCAAAATCTCAGCCTCCGCTGTAGTCAAAACTGATTGATATTTTTTTAACCAGCCCAATACTACAGCTCGACTTTGACTATCTAATTCCGACATCACATCATCCAACAACAACACTGGGGCTTGAGCTAGTTTGGTTTCGGCAAACAATAACTCTCCTAATTTCAGCCACAACACTGCTAAGCGCTGTTGGCCTCTGGAACCATAAGCAGATAGTGCCAATGCCTCAGTGGCTAATTCTCCAGTTAAATGCATTTGACTCCCTGGAAAATGCACTACAAAGTCGTCTTTGTGGGGTCCAATCAAACTGTGACCCACTAGAATTTCTTTTTCGAGGTGATCGTTGAGATGTTGTTCGCTAATAATTGAGGGTTCATAGCGAACTCCCAACTCCAAAGCAAAACCAATTTGATTCAAAAACGCCAAAAAATCCCGTCGCTTCAGCTGAATCACCTCTCCATGCTTCCAGAGCAACTGGTTCCAATAGGTCAAAGTAGTTTGAGGTTGACGACCTTCTTGAATTAGTTGTAATAATCGATTTCGAGTTTTGAGGGCTTTTTCATATTGAGTCAAAGCCTCGGCATAACTGAAGTCAACTCCGCTTAAAGCCAAATCCAAATATTCTCGCCGTCTGGCTGGAGAGCCCTCGATCAATCGCAAATCCTCTGGTCGAAAGACTACCACTGCCAAGTTACCCAAAAAATCAGCTTTGCGCCGACGAACTCCATTGACACTAAATAACCGCGACTGAGTTCGTTGGCCCTGAACTAGCCCTCGGGTTAAAAGTAGTTCCAAACTCAAAACTTCCCCATCGGTTTCAATTTCGCCAGAGATTCGCCCCAGTTCCTGTCCCAACCGAATCACTTCGGCAATTTTTCCTGCCCGAAAACTTTGGGCTGTGCCCAACAATGCCACAGCCTCCAGCAGGGTGGTTTTTCCTGAGCCGTTAGCCCCCACAATCACGGTCACTCTCCCAAATTGCCAGCTTTTGGCTGAAAAATTTCGCACTTGGTGAACACTGAGGCGGCGAATTTGCATAAATTGTCAAATTTTTACTGCCGCTTCGGCGGCCAAACTCAGCAACTAATCTCGCTTGTCAAAGCTGGTCGCTCCAGACTATACTATACTTGGGTTTAAGTGTATGACAACTTTTTTACTCACTCCACTTTTAGCTGCCGGCGGCACTCCGGCTCCTGCTGGCAATGGCTCCGGGGCTGGAGGCGTTGATCTAACTAGTTTTTTGGTGCTCAGAAATGGAGCCAAAGTCAGCGATGTCTTTAAAACTCCCGCTAGCATGATGAATTTAATCATCAGCAATCTTTTTGTGGCCGCCGGTCTGTTTGTGTTTGTGACTCTCATCATGGCCGGATTTAAGTTTTTAACCCACGAAGCCAAAGGCATGGAGGAGGCCAAAACCCTCCTGACTAATGCCGGCTTGGGTTTTGCCCTGATGTTTACAGCTTATTGGATCGTCCAGATTATGCAATATTTAACCGGCATGAAGCTTTTGTTTTAATTTTTGCGTTATAATCATTTCTTGAAACCAACACCAATTATCATGCGACCAATTTTTAACTCATTGACACGATTTCCACTTCAATTAATTGTAGTTGGTTTGTTTTTGATAGTTCTTGGTCTCACAACAACCAGCAGTGTCTCAGCTCAAGCCGACATTTTTGGTATCATCGAAAAACCCGCCGGCGTGGCGGCTTATGATGCTCAACTTGGTGCATCTAATGGGTTGGGACTTATGATATTTTTTTCTAACGGCATTCGTCTCATCACTATCGTGGCCGGACTTTGGACTTTTGTGAATTTTATTCTGGCTGGCTTTACTTATATTACGGCATCCGGTGATAGTAGTGCCACTAAAAAAGTTTATGACAAAATCACCATGAGTGTGGTAGGACTAGCGATAATTGTCGCCTCCTACACTCTGGCTGGCATGGTGAGTCTGTTGTTATTTGGCGATGCGACCTTTATTTTGCAGCCAGCGCTAACCGGAATTGTGCCCTAAATCAATATGTCTTTATTTTTTAACCGCAAATTTAAGAGTCTGCCGTTTTTTTCGGTTCTTTTAGCTGGTGGCGTTGATACACCAAATCGAATTCCACTCGGAAAAATTTTCCCCGTAACTGATGCCTATAGTAAAGACTCCGATA
>DOZC01000031.1:0-497 GCA_003518205.1 Minisyncoccota bacterium
AGTGAAAATGGAATTCAGGATGCAGATACCTGTCCATTGACAGAAAAATTAAGTCAGACAGAGCAGGCTGGTTGTACCGGATCTGATGAACTAAAAGTGACTTTTGTAAATCGAGTCACTGACACTACTTACAATCCATTATTCGTTTATAACCGAGGCACTCAGGGCGACAGCACTTACTTTTGTTTTGAACCAAAATCAAAAGCCTTTTTAGTTGAGGCTAAAGCTAGATGTGTTGATGCTGCGGGAAGCGGTTTGCCAACAGACATTGCTGCTGCTGACAAGGGTGTCATCTGTGCTGGTGCAGAAGGTGCAGAAGGTGCGCTTACATATACCTGTCTCCCCTAACCTAATGGTCACCAAACTTTCCAGCGGCGAAAATGACTTAACGTTAACTGGCGTGGTAATTACCTTGAAAATTAAATTGTTGGGGCAACGATGCTAAATGGCTATTTGGTGATGGGTGGCTTATTGTTTGGTTTGGGAACGGCGGTGGG
>DOZC01000031.1:605-1081 GCA_003518205.1 Minisyncoccota bacterium
AGTTTCATCAACGTCTTAATTTATCGCTCAATAGCTGGGCAAAATTGGTTGAATGATCGGTCAAAGTGTGAATGTTGTCACCATCAAATCGCTTGGTATGACCTGATTCCACTGTGGTCTTATCTTTGGCTCCAGGGTAAATGTCGGCACTGCCAAGAACGAATTTCGGTGTTACATCCAGTGGTGGAGGGATTGGTGGGAATGTTGTTTGTGTGGTGGTATTTTATTGGTTCGGTGTTTTTTAGATTGACAAATCAACCTTTTCAGGCCATTCAGCCGGCATTTTGGCTTTTGGCGGGGATCCTGTTGCTCATCATTGTGGTAGCCGATGTTTTGTATTACTTAGTGCCTGATCAAGCGGTGATGGCTTTGTTAAGTTTGACACTTATGTATCGGTTGGCGTTGGTGATGGGTGGAGAAATGCGATTGTTAGACCTCTACTCTGCCTTGATAGGAATGGTAGCTTTAGTGGCGGG
>DOZC01000031.1:1141-14817 GCA_003518205.1 Minisyncoccota bacterium
GGAATGGTAGCTTTAGTGGCGGGATTTTATTTTTTGCATTGGGTGACTCGGGGTAAGGGTTTTGGGTTGGGAGATGTGAAGTTGGCGGCCCCCCTAGCCTTGATTTTGGGTTGGCCCAAAGTTTTGGTGGGAGTATTTTTGGCCTTTTTGATGGGATCAGTTTTTGGTCTGGGCCTAATCATGGCAGGGCGGCGGAAATTTGGTCAAATTTTGCCATTTGCGCCATTTTTAATCCTTGGAACTGGCCTGGCTTTGGTGTTTGGCCAACAAATTTGGCAAAGCTACCTAAGTCTGCTTTAATGGAGGTGGAGAAAGAAAATCCGGATATGGGGATTGTTAAAACCTTGGTCAATTTTTTGGGGTTGCTGCTGCTGGTTGGCGCCATTGGGGTACTGCTGACTCGAGAGGCGGTTTTGATTTTAGGCATGAATAATCTTAAGTCAGATTTTGAATCGTTACGCCAAAGAGTCTCCGAAGATGAATTTGCCATTAAGTGTCTAAAGCTAGATGGTCGTAGTGAAGGTGGTTTAGCTCAATTAAGATTTATCAACAAAACAGAGTATGCTCTGGAGGTGATTTGTGCTGATTTGGTTTCCAACCCAATTACGGTGGCGGTTAAATCTTTGCCACCTCTAGTGAAGAAACGCCAGGGAGATTCGGGACTGATGGCGTTGGATAATCACACAGCTGAAATTGAGCTGACAGCTTTGGGTCGAACTGGAGTGGTAACTCAAGTTGAAGCTGGCACCGTACGCTGGTCTCATGGTCAGGTGGCTGCCGATCACGAAGTAACTGGTCCATTAACCACTTGCGAAGGTTATGGTTTAACTTGTTGTAGCGAGACCGAAGAAGCTGGGTCAGGAACTAACCTCCAGGGAGTGGTGGATTGTCCCAAGACTTGTTATAGCGCTTGTTCCAACAGACCAGTGGTGCTGAGTTTTAATACTCAGCCATACTATGATCCAGCCACTCGCATAGTTACCGTGGCCACTGACCAAGAAGTTGAGTTTAGTTATATTTTGAGTGATTCTCAAAAAGATATTTTTGCCGAAACCGAACTTCAAGAATCTAAAGATTGGCAAGCGACGTTACTAGCCTTGACAGAGCAACTTTTGGAAACCAAGTCATCTGAGTCTCAAAAAACCTCGTTCAAAGTTAATCTTGATTTTGGAGATGGTCAAAAAACTAACTTTAACCTACTGGAAGACAGAGCGACTCATCGATATACTTGTGCTGGATCAGTTTGCACGTATGTGGCCACTTTAACGGCTCAAAATCAAGCTGGGGCGCAAAATCAATTGACGGCTTTAAATAAAATTACAATTATGGTCAAACCATAAAGGAGTTATGTCAAAATTAATTTCGTTAATTCAGAAAAAATTTCCATCCAGATCAGGTTTTACACTCTTGGAGTTATTAGTAGTGGTATCAATTGTGGGAATTTTGATTGCTATTAGTGCGGCGGCTTTTTCGACAGCCCAAAAGAAAAGTCGCGATGCTAGGCGCCGGGGTGATATTAAAACCCTCCAAAATGCTTTTGAGCAATACAACTCGCTCAATAGTGGAGCTTATGCCGCTGCTTGCAGCACTATGACCAGTTATAGCGGTACCACTATTTTGCCAGGTGGTATTCCAGTAGATCCTAAAACTGGGGTAACCTATACCTGCACCAGCAGCACGACCAGTTATTGCGCCTGTGCCGAGTTGGATGGCGGTTACGGCAATGCCGCTACCGCTGATTGTTCGGCCATTGGAGCTCAGAGTAGTAGTTATGATTATTATTGTCTCAAGAATCTTCAATAAGGAAGCGGTTTATGTTTTTAACCTCATTTCAACAATATTTTAAGTCTCAATCTAGTCAAACTGGCGAGTTGCGACATAGGCAGGCCGGATTTACCATCGTCGAGCTCTTGGTAGTAGCCACCATCATTATTATTTTAACCACGATCGGGATTGTGAGTTATTCTCAGGCTCTGATGAATAGTCGTAATGGCAAACGCAAGGCCGACCTAGAGTCGGTGCGTCAGGCCTTAATTCTTTATAAAGCTGATAATGGCTATTATCCCAGTGCCACTTGGGCTACTCTACTGACAACGATGGGCACAACTTACATTTCAGCTTTACCCACTGATCCCAAAACTGGCTATACTTATACCTACAGTGGCGGCAGTTGTACTGGAGCTAGTCCGGTGAAGTGTCAGGCTTTTACCCTGGGGGCAAATTTGGAGACCACCAGCGGAACTACGGCATATGCCATTACCAATCCCTAAGCAGGGTTTTACCATGGTTGAGTTGCTGGTCTCAGCGACCATTGGGATGTTGATGGTGACGGTGGGAATTGCAGGATATTTGAGTTTTAATGAACGCCAAAAAGTCATTGGCTCAGCCAGAGAGTTTGAAAGCATGATTCAATTGGCCCAAATTAAAGCGGCTGGGGGCGATTTGGGAACCTGTACGATTTTAGATGCCTATCAAATGACTTTTAACCTGGTGACTAATCCGGTGACAGTGACTTTATCGACAGTTTGTGCCCCCTCTGGTACTACCGCGGTGGTTAAAACACTCACATTGGGATCTGGGGTAACGTTGAGTTTTAATCCCAGTGTAACCTCGATCAAATTTCCCGTTTTGCAAGGCACAGTGCAGTTCACTCCTAGTGCTACCAGTGTCAATACAACTTTTGGGAGTACGGCCCTGACAGAGAGTTATGTTCAGGCTATCACTCGAGGTGGCGAGATTAGTGAAGGAGCTTGGCAATGAGATTGAAGAATCGACAGCGTCAAGTTGGCAGGTTCAATCACAGTGGTGGTTTTGGGGTCATCGAAATCCTAGCCGCAGTGGGGGTAATTAGCCTGATTTTGACGGCTTTAGCTTCGGCCATGGCACTATCACTTCGGACTAGCGCTGAGTTAAAATTTCGATCTATCGCCTTGAGTAAAGCTCAGGGTGTGATTGAGGCTCTGCGGCGAGAACGAGCCATTCAGGGTTGGGAGACGCTCTCAAGTTTGGTGGGGGGCGGAGTGGCCGGAACTTATACCTACTGTTTTAATTCTGAGGCCGCGTTGCAGCAAAGCAGCTTTACTCTTTCCTCAGGCAGTTGTACCACCACGGTGGCTTGGGATGGCAATGACTATATTCGAGAATTAACGATTGATACTCAAACGGCTGGAGAGATGAGTTTAACGGCCAAAGTTTATTGGCAGGGTCGGGATAAACACATGGAGATGACCCAAACTCTTTATCAGTGGCACTGATCTGTTGGTGTGGCGCGACTGATGGTTGGTTGCTCCGGTCGTTACCCGTCAATTGCGTAGTGTTTGACCGGTTTTAAAACTCCTGATGAGGGTATTTTGGGCATTCGCAGCATCAGTGCCATGTTTGAGGGTAAAGCTAATTTCCAGATATTTTTGGTCATTTTCTCCGGTATAACAATCGAAAGTTATCGTGTTAGCTGGGCTCAACTGGCTAAAATCTGAGGTGAGATAAAAAGTGGTGGTGGGATTAGTGATGCTGGAAATTGAGGCAATTTTGCCGCTACTGGCTGTCAGAGTGGTAGTTAAGTTGTCAACCCCCACAAAACTTAAACTGGTCAGGCCGGTGGTACAGGTGCTGGAAATTGATCGAGCATTACGCAAGTGCTGCATCATTTGAATTAAAGCTCTATCGCCATCGTTTTTAAGCCGCTGTTCAAAAACTGAGCGATTATTACTTACCACAATAGCCAGAAAAAAGCTCGAAATTGCCAACAACATGATGGTAGTGATGGTGACTACCACCAAGAGTTCTACTAGAGTAAAACCACCATTTGTAAGAGCTGTAGCGATGGTTTTGGTTCTGGCCATGGCGCTGAAGGGAGCTTGGCCGGGAAACTGAGGCTGAAACTGAGGCAAAAACTGGGGGCGAGACATAATGGCTCTGCCCTACTTCTGCGGGGCGATTTCCTGCCAGCTATAGCGGGCAACTTTGAGTTCAGTGGGGTAATTGGTGGCGAAATCCGGCCGATAGACGAAGGTTTCAGCTGGATTAGTAGCGTTATTCACCATGCCGTCGCTGTCCTGGAGGTCGCGGTTTAGGCTGATGGAGGCGTTAGTGCTACTGGTGTCCCAGGCTACAAAAGTTCCAGAGCCGATGAACTTGCGGTCGGCGGTGGTAGTTACGCCATCACTTTGAATGATGATTTGCTTATCGACGACGAAGACTCCAGCCAGGTTGGGGGTGGCGGTATCCGGGTCGGTGCTGACGCTGGTGTAGCCCACTTCCGGCTCAATGGTCAGGTTGCCCTGGACCACAAACATTAGGAAGTTGCCGACGGCCACATCGGTGATGACCGGGCTGGCGTTGCCGGAGCTGTTAGCGATGACCAGATTATTAGGCACAAAAACGACCACCTTTTTACCGGCCGTGACGCTCAAGGGAATGGCGGCGGCGGTTTTGTCTAGGGTGAGATCGCCCGCGCCGGTGTACTCATAGATGCCGGTGGCGCCGGAGGCCAGGGCGGCGATCTGGGTTTTGAGATTACTCAGGCTGGTGACGGCCACGGGGCTCAAGTTCAGGTTATTGGCCAAAAAGCTGTAGGTCTCCCCGCTCGGCTCGACACCGGTGGCGTAAGCGCCATTAGCAGTGGTGCGACTGCCGGCACTTTGAATATAGGCGCTGCTGCCTTCAGTGGTGGTGGTGAGGGTGCCGCCCGGCCCCAAGAGGGCGAAGCCAGCGGTGTTACTGCCCACCGCCCCCGCGATCAAAGCGCTGTCACAGCTGGAATCGGCGTCGCAGGTGGTGACTGGGACTTGAGTTTGAATGGCTGACCTGGCGTAAATGTTGCCACCTCGAGTTTGCCACCAGGCGGCAGCCAGGGTGTTCTGGCGAACGAAGAAATCAGCGGTATCAGGCGCGCCCAAACCGGAATATTGGCAAAGATAATCATTACTGGCATTGGCCGGGCAGCCGCAAATGTAACTGGTGGTGCCGTTGGCGATTGGGGTGGGTAGGCTCAAGCTGACTTGATAGCCGGAGGAGACAGTTCGTAAGCCGCCGCTAATGTTGTAACTGGAGCCGGAGATGATTCCGGCCACGGGGGCGGAGCCGTCGGTATACTGCGCCTCAATACTGGCATTACTGAGACTGACGCCCACCGGGGCGGTGCCCTGTTTAACACATTGGCCGCCACTGACGATGACGGTGCCATCGTTGGGATCGGTGTAGATCCGACCAGAGATGGCAGGCGTGGGGGTGGGCGTGGGGGTTTGAGTTGGAGTCGGAGTTCGAGTGGGGGTGGGAGTAGCGGTAGGAGTAGCGGTGGGGATGGGAGTGGCGGTGGGCACGGGAGCGCAGGCGGCGTCGCAGGCAGCAGCGGTGGCGTAGCAGGTGCCGTCGGTGTTGGGGACGTAGGCGGCCAGGTTGCCTTCACAGGTGGCGCCCGCGACCCGGAGGGCGCAGGTGGTGTCGGTGTAGTAGCGCTGATATTGATCGTACTGGCCTGAGGTGGCGCCGCAACTGCCGGTGACGGTGTTGCAGTAGTAGTAGCTCTGGCAAACTGGGGGCGGCAGACACTCGCTCTGGCAGGTGGCCAGGCTGTCATAGCAGACGTTGGTGGAGCGGGCGGCGCCGGTGGTGGGGTTGACGATGACGCTCGCCAGGTTCATCTCGCAGTTGGCGGGCGGACTGTTGAGGGTACTGCAAGAGGTATCGGTGTAAAAGGAGTGCCACTGGTCGTAGCGGCCGGAAGTGCTCTGACAGGTGTAGCTGGGGGTACCCGCCGCCGTGGCGGTCTCGCAGTAGTAGTAGCTTTGGCAGACCGGCGGATCATCCGGCGGGGGCGGGGTGACACCGACGTCGCCACAGTAGTAGGTTTGAGTTGTCCAGTGCTCATTGCAAGAAAAAGTGTTTGGAGCTTTACAGTCGCAGTTGCCTTGAGGATAACCAGAGCCGCAGGGAGTGTCGCAAGCCGAACAACTGTCCCCTCCAATGCTACACGTTGGAATGATGTAGCCACCACCAGCTCCAACGCAATCTAAGTTTTGAACACCGCAAGAACAGGAACCGTTTGAGGGACAGTCACAACCATCAGGTGTGGAACCACTAAAGGCACAATAATAAGTTGTATTACCATCTCCCAGAGGATTAGTAATAACAGCACAACCAGAACCACGTAAGCCAGCGCCCACTACCCCGGCATTAGCGCAGCTTTGAGCCTGAGCCGGAGCGGAGCTGCTCAAACCCACCCCAAAAGCCAGACTGAGAGCGATCATCATGATTTTGAACGGATGAAATTTCATTTGAGACCAATCATTAGCTGGGGTAAGTCCTGAGCCAGACCGGATTGACGAAACCGGGTGAGTTCGACCTGATGTTGCTCCAGCCAATTTTGATATAACCGCTGGAGATCGCCGGAGTAGGTTTGCCCTAGGTTGAACGTGAGGACTTGCTTGCCCTCGCCCCAGAGTCGTTTAATGATGGTAGCTCGAAAGCCATCATCATAAGCTGCTCCTTTGGTTTTATTTGCTGTGGAGTAGTCACCCATGACGTGATATAGAGTGTCTGTTTCATCAAAAAGCGAGAGGGTGATGATTTGGCCGGTGGGCTTACCAGTAGCAGTTAACAGATCACAGCGAGTGCGCACCCAGGAAAAGACTGCTTCGCCCGCAGCATCGCTTACCCCCAGTTCCATAGCCCCAAACTGAAGTTTAGTCAGATCGGCCAAACAAGTAACTTGAAATTGAGTAGGATTGATGGAAGTGAGTTGGACTGACTGGGCAGAGCCAAGAGAACGGCGGAGGCCGTAAAGCCGCCAGCCAGCCAGACCGAGAACGACTACTCCCAACCCGATGAGGGCAATAAGCCGCAGAGATTTAGACACGCCATCATCATAGCAAAGTCAGTTGAGAGCTGCCACTACCAATGACTGGTGGATTTTAGTCGTTATTTCGCGCCCAGATGGATAATGTCGGCACGACTTTACCGCCAAACTCACCGGCCTTACCGGTGGCAGTGAAGTCAGTCACTTGAGGTGCCAATTGAGCCATGATGGATCCCAGCAGGGCTTGTAGGTCGCCCGAGCCGGTCCAGCCCTGAACTAGTTTGACTGATTGTTTCCCTTCGCCCCAGAGTCGTTTAATGATGGTAGCTCGAAAGCCATCATCATAAGCTGCTCCTTTGGTTTTATTTGCTGTGGAGTAGTCACCCATGACGTGATATAGAGTGTCAGTTTCTTCCCAGGCGCTGACCCGGAGAGTCTCGCCGTTGGGCAAGACACAAGTCAGGTAAGCCAGGGAGTAAAGGGCTTCGCTGGGCTGGTTTTTGGTTTCCAGGGTTTTGCCCAGGTAATTTTTCTCAAAAACGATCTTGTCAAAATCACACTCGCCGCGATAAAAAATGGTGTCTTTGCCTCCCACATCTTTAACTTCAATCCAATCCGGCCTGGGGGCCTCAGTCTCGTCGGTGGGGTCGGTGGCAGTTTCAGTCTTGGTGGCGTTGGGGTTGGGGGTACCATCCGGCGGCGTGCCAGTGCCGTCCGCGCCCGGGGTGTCGGTTCCACCGGTGGGGCTGCCCGCTCCCTGCGTCGGCGAACCCTCCCCATCCAAAGTCGGGGCGGCCGCCGTCCCCGTCATCCCCTCCGTCCCCGCCGGCTGGGTGGCGCTAGGTCTGGGGGTATTAGTTCCTGGAGCTGGGGTTTTGGTTTTAGAAGGCACTCCGGTGGGTTTTTCAGGAGTTGGAGGTGAGTTAGTGGGGGGAACTTGACTTTGAAGAGCTTCACCGGTTAGAGCTACTTTTGTTTCTTCCGGACCGGTTATACCTCTGGCAAAAGCTACACTACCACAACCAACTAAACCACCGGCTATAGCCAGCAAAACGATCCCCCTGATAGTTTGTTTAACTGGCAGGGGCAAATCTCCAGCTCGATCCAAAATAAAAGCTAACAATCCCGCTGTCAAAACCACTGCTGTGGGCAAATCAATTCCGGGGTTGAATTGATCTGTTTTAGTTGAGCGATCCGACGCTTCAGCTCTCAAAAAAGACTTAACTTGTTGAGCCATTTTTAAATCTAACCCGTTGATTTTTTGAAGCTGCGTCATCTCATCGCAAAACTGAGCTACTACTGCTCGAGCTTGATCATAAGCTGCTTGTTCAACAGCTAGGGTTTGAGCCTCAGCCTGATGTTCTTTGCCAACTCTGGTGCCCAAAATTGCTGTTTGATCCGGAGAATTTCCACCAGATTTAATGGTCGCTCGATAATCATGCCAGGTTTTAGCGTCGCTATCATGCCGATCACTCCACGAAGCCATAGACTCAGTAATATCAAATTCAGAGCTGGGATATTGATTCATAGATTTGCGCTGATTTCAATTTAATTTTAATTGAAGGCTAACGTCCTCATCATAAAAGTCGTTGCGACCTTTATTTAGCCAATTCTACCCCTTTTTACCCCAGTGTAAATAGTTATAGGCCTATTTACATATCAGTGACACATCGAGTGATTGCGGTTGTTATAAGTTGTGCCAGTGGGGTTTTAACAGCTCGCCTACATTAAGCTAATAAAATATCATCTGGAATATATGGTAATTTGGGGCGGAGTCTATTGATCCATTTTTTTAATATCTCCCATTCAGTTATTGGTGTATTAATGTGATAAAAAACCCTTTTCCCTTCCTCACGCCGCGTCAATACTCCTTGATTAACTGCTCTCTGCAAATAAGTGACTAACGTTTGACGAGCTACCTTTCCTTTAGAATTTTTTAAAAGATGTTTAAATTGAGCTTCATTGCGTTTAATTAACGGATTAATAACTGATCGAGTCGATTCACTGACTTCATGAATATCTAAAAATTCTTTTCGTTTTACTTCGATTGAGGTTTTTAGGACAGAGATAATTGAAAGAGCTATGCTTTCAAGAATAAAACTTGTCAAATGATTTAAATTATATTTTTCTAAAGAATACAATAAATGTTTGTAGTACCGCTCTTTCTCTAAATGATAATAGTATGAAGTGCTATAGAGATTTTTAGGATTTATCCCAATACCTCGCAGTAATAAATGTTCCAGAATCCGACAAACTCGTTTATTGCCATTATTAAACGGATGGAGTGCGTATAAACCACCATGGAATAAAGCTATATCTAAAGGAGTTTGATGAGTTTTGACGTAATCAATTAATTCAACTACTCCAGCTGGAATTTCTACGAACGGAGCTGGGGTGTAGGAATCCACTCGAATTGCGTCATTATCTCGCCATTTTCCTGATTTATATACTGTAAATGCAGGTAAATAATCTTTAAAAATATCTAATCCTTGAGTTAATTGTTGATGTAAGGTCAAAATAAATTCAGTTGATAACAATTTAAACACTGATTCATTTTGTTGGTTTAGTAATCTAAATGATCTGACTATATTGAAAAATTCGAGTTGGTCATAATCTTTTTGCGTTAAGTTTGTTTTTGTCTGCAATTTTTGACTGATAAAATTATAATCCGGATGAGTTGTGACTAATTCATATACATCTCGAGCTTCTTTCAGCGTGAGCTGAGAATTTTCCGCTTTTGAAATCGCAAAAGATGCGAGTAACTCATTTTTTCCTATCAACGATTTTTCTATATCTGGATTAATAAAAACTTGCTCATACATCGTTAGTTCTCGATCAAGTTGGAAAATATCCTCATTAGTTATATTGATAGTCTCAGGAGCGTAATAGAACTTGCTTAAATGAGCGGTTGTAAATGGATGTTTTATCAAAATGTCGGTCATAAAAATTGGTCTAATATAAGTCTAGTTAATAGTCTAAATATTAGTCTAATTAAAGTATACCATTATCTAAGATTCTGTGTCAAATATTCCCACTTAAAATGCCAGCTGAAAACACTTGCAGCCGGCTCATTGCTCCCCCAAGGACTTCTTGATATAATCGGCACTCAAATAAGTGGCAGATAAATGACAGAATCAGCGTCATTGGCTAAAAATATCAAATTAACTAACTCAGGAGCTTTCTCATGGCAGCCCAACCAAAAAACAAAATTACCAGAGCTGAGCGCGGCAAACGTCGTCGTGGCAACACTCCCACCATCACCAAAGATGCCAAGATTGCCATGGTGCCCAGACACAAACAAACTCTAGTGAACACCATTTCCAAGACCGTGGGATTGAAATAATAACTCTTTTAAGTCTTGTTGATAAAAAAAGATTTGGCTTTTTTGGAGATTTAAAGAAAGTAATTGGTAATTGCGAATTGCTGTTGTTCTAAAAAGATTCTTTTGAGGTGAAAAAGATTGTTTTGTTCGTAAAATAAAATTAGAGCTTTTTTATATTCCACCTCATCGACGCTTCGATAAGAGAGTGGAAAGTAACCATTTGCTAACAAAATTGCATTACTTACCATCCTGGAAGTTCTTTTGTTGCCATCGGTGAACGGCTGTAAATATGAAATCATGGCCAAAAGAATTAAAGCTTTTTCAGGAACAGGGCGATTTTTTTTGATGTCATTAATAAGCTGAGTCAAAGCGGCCTCAATTTGCCATTTATTATCAGGAGGTAAGTATTTAGTTCCAGTAATTCCCACTCCTGATTCGCGAATTCCAGATGTAATTTCAAGATTTTTAGTTAGCTCAGCATGAATTGATCTGAGGTCAATTAAGCTAATTTCTTTAAAACTGCTGCTTTGGTTTAGAATAATATTAAAAGCATTCTTATGATTTAAAATCATTATGGCCTCTTTTTTGTCATGTCCGTCAGCCTCTTTTTTGTTTTTAATTAATTCTTCGGTTTCAAGTAAAGAATATGTATTACCCTCAATTTGAGAGGATTTCCAACTCAATTCAATAGTGAATCTTTCAAGTTCGCGCTTGAGGAGAGTTTTATCCAAATTTTCAAATTTGTCCTTTAGTTTAGCCCTTCCTTGTTCAAAAAGATTGAGATCAGCTTCTGAAAACAATCCGGTTAAATTATTAATCAACTTTAAATTAAAATTTGGATGGGAAATCTCTCTTGAATCAGTATTTTTAATAAAATAACCATCAAGATCAACCGGAATCAGCAATTCTTGCCCAGCTTTCAGGTTATACTTGACGTGTTTTCCGCCACCAGCTTGTTCAATTAAACCAATATTGAGTAAATGATTTAAGTCCCGAATGGCAGTGATTCGAGAACCATTTCTACCACCAAGAGCTTCAGTTATTTCTGCTCTTGAGGAAAATGGATTAAACAACAAATAGTTTAGTAGTTCCAGTTGTCTTTGATTTACTTGCGTCTCATTCATCTGGGTTTAGCGTATCATAATGATACGCTAGGATCAAGAAATTGTGACGCAAGAAATATATGTTGCAAGCAAATATGACGTGGCCACTTGTGCCAAATTGGCTTCTGTCTCGAGATTTTGGTGAGGTTTTTTGCTATAATCAAGGTATGTCGCAGCTGTTACCATTGGTCGTCACTAAATATTTTTGGGGAGATAACCTAGTGGAGTTAAATTGGTCGCATCATCAGGCTTATATTACTCAAACTTTATTGGAAAAAGGTGACGCTTTGGCTATGACTTGGTTATTTAATCAACTGACTAAGTCACAATTAAATCAGCTCTTACCAATCCTGAAATTAACTCCCAGGTCTCGGCAATTTTGGAAGATTTATTTGTCATGAAAGAACTGCTTTATTCCAATACTAGTTTGAGTTGTTTGTCCATAGCTTGAGCTAGTTGAATCAAACTTTGAAGCGTGGGGTTATAGCTGCCAGATTCGATCTTTGAAATAGTACTTCTTGGCAAGTCTGCCTTTAGAGCCACTTGGCTTTGAGTGAGTTTTAATTTTTTTCTAGAGGCTTTGAGTGTTGATACAATTTGATAATATTTAGCTTCAGCCGAGACCGCAGCCCACATTTCAGGAGTAAAGTTTTTGGAAAACTCTTCTGATGATGCAGTGTGATTTTTTAAATAATTGGCTAGTTTTTTATTCATAGATTGTTTTGAAAATGGTTCATTTAAAATTCCTGTTTTTCTAAGTTCAGTGATATAAAAATATATTTTTGCTTTTATCACATTTGGCAAGGATTCAATTTCCTTTTGTGCTCTTTTGTCAAAAACAATTATTCTAATCATTCGCATTGTTCTTTATATGACACATAATGTCAATACTTAAATAAAACATGAGATTGACTATATTCTCCACACCTGACCTTCACCTTGCATCTGGCTGTGAGTGTGGTAAAACATAAAGCTCGGCTTAATTCTCAGCTTTGATTTAAGCATTGGTTCAGCCAAACTTAATCTGAAGCTAGTTTTTCTCTGGGTTTTTTCTCTCTTGCCAAGTGGCGGCGGGGCGAGGTCTAATAGATCAGAACCAAAATAACTACCATTTAAAACCCATGACCGACTTTATCCCCGAACTTGATGACATTAGCCTAACTTCGAGTGATGCTCGTCACCTCAAGCGAGTGGCGCTGATGCAGGCGTTATTTGCTCATACTTTTGAGGTGAGTGATGATCAGTTGGTTATGGATCCAGAATTATTGACTGAGGTGCAGGCTATTCTTAAAGCTTTGCCGGAAATTGATGCTCAATTAGTTCAATATGCGGCCGAGCGACCTCTGAGCGAAGTTAACTCAGTAGATTTGGCGATTTTGCGACTGATTATTTACGAAGCCCAGACTCAAACTACTCCGGTTAAGGTTTTAATCAATGAAGCTGTGGAGTTGGCCAAAGAGTTCGGCACTGAAAGTTCGCCAAAATTTGTCAATGGGGTTTTAGGCAAGTTTTTAGTGACAGAACCAGCAGAACCAATCGCGGACGCCGCCTCGGCCATCCCAGTCACTCCGGCCATCCCAGTCACTCCAGCCATCCCAGTCGTTTCAGATCAATCAGAGAAATTACCAGTTTAAAAATAGAAAGCCCCTTATCAAATATGAAAACCGTTCGTTCCACCAAATCTCTGGCTCAACTTCAGGAGTTTTTGGCCAATTTTACCGGCAATGATCTGGAAGAGATTAAGCCCTATTCTCATCTCGAAGATGATCTGGGTTTGACTTTGACGGATGATTTGGCTAGATTAGTGGCTCAAATCAATCATGTTTTCGAAATTAAACTCAAAAAGTCAGAAGTGATGAGTGAGCTGGAAACTGCCGGTGAAACGGTGGCTGAGCTGGCCAAACTCATCGATGATGAATGCGAATTGGGCTAAAAAACTATGTCTTCTCTCTCCTCTCCACCTCCTGCCTTGCCAGCTTTTCGTCAGCCTCAACTATTGATGACAGCCTTGTCACATCGCAGCTCTTTAAATGAGCGCAGTTCCGGCACCACTGCCAAAGAGTCAAATGAAAGATTGGAGTTTTTGGGTGATGCGGTGCTAGAGCTGGCCACGACTCAGTTTTTATATGATCGGTTTCCCACCGAGCCGGAAGGAGTTTTAACGGCCTATCGCAGTGCTTTGGTGAAAACCACCACTCTGGCTGAGGTGGCGCGTGAACTGGGTTTGGGAGAAAAACTTTATTTGAGTAAGGGTGAAGAAGCCACGGGGGGCCGAGCTAACGCTGGTCTTTTGGCTGATGTCACCGAAGCCGTGATCGGGGCGTTATATCTAGATCAAGGACTTGAGGCGGTGATCACTTTTCTGAAAACTCATCTATTTGGTAAGTTCGACGATATTTTGCAACAAGAACTCTATCGGGACCATAAAAGTCAGTTGCAAGAATTAGTTCAGGCA
>DOZC01000059.1 GCA_003518205.1 Minisyncoccota bacterium
CATTGGTCTGTTAAATCCAGAAGCCCAATCAATGTAATAAGTTCGGGCTGAACGAATCGGAGCCAAAATAATGTCATCAGCTTGAACTCCACAGTAGAAGATCGCCCCAAATCTAGTAATACCACCTTCAGCCACAGCTTCAAAAACCACATCGGCTTTTGATAAACCTGATTGAGGTCTGGAATCAGGAGTATTTTCAATCATCACAAATAACGGGCGACGCTTCTCCCAAGCCGTTTTTTCAGTAACTGTATATAATTTTCCATTTAAAGGACAAGCTTGATCTCTTGGTTCACTAGGATTAATTGTCAGCAAAGTTCCCAAGGCAGTAGTGCCAGATCCATTAGTTCCGGCAGTTGTTGCTTGATCAGCAGTTCCAGCTGTGGCTGATTTTCCTCCCAAATAACTAAATGCCGCAAAAGCTCCGGCTGCTGAAATGATATAAATCGCCAACGCAATGAGCAAATGTGGCTTGGACATGGTTTTCCCTCTACTGATTTCAAACGATTACAGAAAAATAGTGTAACATTTTATTTTCCAAAAGACAGCCAGTAAACGAGTACTAAAATACCTACAATCAACAAACTTACCAGGCTAGTTTTAATCAAATCCCGATGGATTAAATTCGGATGAAACCGCCAAAGTTTGGTTGTTGGGCTGGGTAAAATTTGGTTTTGAGTCTGAACTTTTGAGGGCAAAGCTTCATACATCAAATTTGCTTGTGGCTGTAACCGATTTTCTGATTGAGTTTCAATCAAGTTTTTTCTTTCAAAAGCAGTTTTGATTTTTTGAGCTTTAGTGCGTTTTTTGGCCATAAACTCCTTTCCGGCAAATTAATTTGGAATTATTCTATCGACTAATCCAAATCTGCCAAACATCTCTGAATGAAATTAATACCAACAAACTTAAAAGCAATATGAAACCGCCATAGTTAACATAGCCTTCAACTCGATCCACTCGCCGCTTGCCCACAACTAATTCTGCCAAAGCCAAAGTCGCCCTCCCTCCATCAAGAGCTGGAATCGGTAAAATATTCATAACTGCTAAATTAAGTGAAATCACGGCAGCAAAATTGAGGAGCGTTAACCACCCGCCTCGCGCAATGCCAGTTTGTTCAGCCTGATGCACAATTCCGATTGGTCCCGCCACGGACGAACTAACTCCTTGGCCGCTCACCAACTTAACCACGATAGTGCGCAGCTCTCCCAACATTAAACCAGTCAACTCAATAGTCTGTTGCAAACCAAACCACATACCTCGAAATGGCATTTGATACCAAGGGAAAAATTCTAACTCATATTCTCGAAACGCTATTCCCATGGCACCCTGATCTGAAGGAGTTTCGGCGGCTGTCCGCAAATAAAGAGTCGCTTCACGAAAATCTGCCGTACATTCAAGTTTTTGACATGGTCCTTGAAGTTTAACTGTCCAAGTTTCACCTCGATGAGCCTGAACAAACTCTTGAACCTGGGAAATTTTTGTGACTGAAATTAATTCAGCTGCCGAACTAGCTGTGGTGGGTAAAAATCCCACCAGATTATCATGAGGCAAAATTCCAGCTTGAGCCGCTGGAGAATCCACTACAACTGAATTTACTCGAGGTATTTCCTTTAATGACCTTGGCAGTCCGCCAATTGAAAAAACTAGTCCAAATAAAATCAAGGCCGCCAAAAAATTAATGCCGGGCCCGGCTAGCATCACAATTAACCGCTGCCAAACTGGTCGCCGAGCAAAAGCCTGACTGGAATTTTCGTCACCAGCCTCTTCGCCCCACAGTCTCACAAAACCCCCAAAAGGAATCCAGTTAAGCGTAAAATCAGTTCCTTTCCAGGTAAATAATTTTCGAGCCCTGGGAGGATAACCCAAGCCAAACTCCTCGACACGTAATTTTAGCCACCAAGCTGCTGCCAAATGCCCAATTTCGTGGAGAATCACCAAGAGCGATAAAATGATTAAAACTACCATTAGGATTATAAAGTGGTTAATTCAGTTTCTTTGGCCTTAGTAGCCTGATCAATTTTTTCGATGTAAGTTTTGGAAACCTCGTCTAAAGTTTTAGTCTCAGCCGAAATATCATCTTCACTAATTCCGGGTTGGTGGATTTGCTTTTCAATGTCTTTTTTAACATCAATTCTGGCGTTACGAATCATAACTCGGGCGTTCTCGGCTTTTTGATGCAGTTGTTTCACCAATTCCTGGCGTCTTTCCGCTGTTGGAGCTGGAACTGGAAGTCGGATTAATTGCCCATCCACGATTGGACTCAAATTGAGTTGAGCCACCTGAATGGCTTTTTCGATGGCTCCAATTAAACCTCTATCCCAAGGTGTAATCACAATTAAAGTTGGATCAGATACCGTAACCGAAGCCACTTCGTTCAATTTCATCACGGCCCCATAGGCTTCAACTCTAACTCCGTCTAAAATCTGAGCCGAGGCGCGACCAGTTCTAATGACAGCAATATCCTGAAGATAAAATTCGTAGGCTTTGGTAAATTTTGTTTCGTAAAGACTTTTAACGATCGACATATGACCTGATTCTAGCAGATATCGGGTATACTTGCCGTATGATAATTTTCAAAAAAATCGGAGCTTTACTCACAAATCTCGACACTTATACAGAACTGGCTCAGGGCAAATGGCAAACAGTGGCGAAAATTTTTTTAGTTGGTCTGTTCATGATTAATGGCTTGGCAGGCCTGAGAACTTCAATTTTACTTTGGCGACCTTCTCTAGAAAAAATTCAACATTTAGCTGATACCATGGTATCCTGGTACCCGCCAGATCAAATCATCACTTGGAATGAACACCGGTTAAGTTTTGAACCCTTAAACCAATCTGAATTGAAAGTTTTGGGATGGCCGCCAGATCTGGGAGAAAATCCAACTGCGGCTTTGGCAATTTATAGCCCAACCTTGGTGGTTGATCCAACTCAAATCGCTTCCACTAGTTCTCAAGGAGCACTGTTTTTGGTCGATCCTGAAAATTTGTGGCTAAATCAACTGGGCGAAAATTGGTCAGAACCAGTTCCACTCTCACAACTTCCCTTTTTGAACCAAACCGCCTCTTATTCTTGGGATCGGACGGCAATAATTAATCTCGTGGGTGAAGGACATCGACAAATTCGCCAGGGATGGCAAATTCTGCTTTTAATCTGGCCAATCACAAATGTTGTTTGGGGATATCTCCAAGCTCTCTGGTTTGCGGTAACTCAAGCCTCACTGCTGTGGCTTTTTGCCAGAATCATTAATTGGAAATTGAGCTGGAAAAAACTGGTAAAACTTAATTTGGCTATTGTGGTGGTCGCTCGAGCTGTTGAGATTATAACGCTGGGACTTTATCCCGAGCTAACCTGGTCATTTTTTCACATTACCTACTGGGTCATCATGGCACTTTTAAGTTTAAGTCAATCCCCAGCTCTTCGAAACAAATAAAAACCAGATCGGCTAAATCAATCGAGTCGTAACTCCAGATTGATGGGAGGAGGCGGATCAAGTTCTCGAGTTGGATCAGCTTCCTTAAGTTGAGTGCGCAAAGTTTTGACTCGCTCACCCAATGGTCCCAAATCTAGCGACTCGACAGCATCTGCGTCTGGTTCAGTTAGTGGCGACAAAGTTCGATTTTGATCAGCCAAACCAATTGAAATCAAGATTAAAATAAAAAACACCATTCCAATTCCAGCCGTTAGAATTAATTTTCCCCAAAGGGTTTGAAAAAACTTCGGTTTGCCCAAAACTGTGGTCATTGAATCAGCTCCAGGTTCGGGGACAGGCGGTTTATTAGCCTCATATAACCAACTTTCATTCTCAAACTGAGTTTGATCAAAATCTGGTGGTAGCTCGGTAGCTGAGTGCATCATAGTTAAGTAGCTGCTGCTCCATCGCTGCGGAACAGTTTCAGTAATTCGAGAAAATAGTTTAAAGTTTTACTGAGTCCCACGTAAGAATCATTTAAATCACGAGAAAAATCAGTTTGGCCGCTCAGATCTGATCCGGAATTAATTCGCTCCGCCACTTTATCCCAAACTGCAACTAAATTAGTTTGATTTTTGGTCATTGCTAAAGTTGTTTCCTTTAAAGATCGAGTGGTCTGAGGTGAAGTGGTTTCACCTTCTGCCACAACTGTAACTTCAGTAGTAATATCTGGAAACAAAGCATTGGCTTTATCATAAATTTCCTGAAGTTTACTGATTCCCAGCAAACCTAAGGTTTGACTGCTGACTAATTGAGCCGCTTCGCCAATTATTAAAAACTCATCTGCTGATTTATTTACCAACGGTCGATCAACTTGATCACTCACAGCTGCGTGGTGAAGTTTGAGTTTTTCTCTTAAAGCTTCCAACTCAACCACTTCCCGATCTTTGAGAGAAAGCTCGACCCCTTCAGCAGCCAAAAGTCGCAGTTGCAATAAAGTCAAATAGGTGTGCAACACTTGATCTCGAGATAACAACATGCGTTTGGTAGCCTGAACGGCTTGCTCAATTGAGTCCAGGGTGGCGTGTTGACGGTATTGATCTTGAGCAATTAAAAAGTTTTTTTCTTGCTGACGATATTGCTCTAGTTGATCATGATAAATTTGGCGTTGTTTGATTACTTCAGCTGTTAAGTCAGTTTTTGTCCAAACATAATCAGTTTTCAGCAAATTAAGCTCGAAAACATTTTGACTAGCAGGATCTTGATCTAGAGTTTGAGCTTGAGCCAAAACTGGATTAACTAAAATTTGACCCAAACTCACCAATGCCACTAGACATCCCAAAACTAATTGAGATCCAAAAAAGGGCTGATAATTTGGTTTTGACGATAGCATCAAGTTTTTTTACTCATTTGTCTAGTTCGTTCAAAGACATTGGCTTGAAACATTGATTCAAAAGTTCCGGTATCAAACCATTCTCCCGGCACAAAAGCCACGTCTAATTGACCTGCCTGCAAGTAAAGATTATTAATATCAGTAATTTCGATTTCACCTCGAGGTGATGGCTGAAGATTCTGGGCTTTTTGAACCACTGAATTGTCATAAATATAAAATCCGGTCACGGCGAAATCAGATTTAGGTGTTTGCGGTTTTTCCTCGATCGAAATAGCTCGATTTTGAGCATCAAACTCTACTACTCCAAATCTTTTGGCATCGGTAACTTTTTTGGCAAAAACTCGCCCACCAGATTGAAAACTTTTAACTGCCTCAGAAAAATCGTCTTCGTAAAGATTATCACCCAAAATTAGAGCTACGTTGTCATCGTCAATAAAATTTTTCCCAATAATAAATGCTTCAGCCAAACCCCCTGGATGATCCTGGATTTCATAGGTAAATTTGCAGCCAAATTCTTTACCACTTCCCAAAATTTTTAAAAAGTCACCAGCATGATCTGGGGCAATAATAATTAAAATTTCAGTAATTCCAGTTTGGAGCAAGGTGTTGAGTGGATAAAAAATCATCGGTTTGTCGTAAATCGGCAACAACTGTTTGCTAGTAACTTTGGTTAATGGTTGGAGTCGAGATCCTGACCCACCAGCTAAAATAATCCCTTTCATAATTGGCTTTCTTTTTGACTAATTTAAAATGACTGCTTCTGTCACCTTCATTGATTATAGCAACTTGCTAGATTCTAATGCGAATCGCA
>DOZC01000021.1:0-639 GCA_003518205.1 Minisyncoccota bacterium
TCAAAAGCTTGAGCCAGATTTTGAGCCTGCTCCGGTGTCACTGGAATAGCGGCCAAACCAGCAATATGTTTCACCTGGTCCGAAGAGACAATCGTTTTTGCCATACTTGTAGTGTAGCAAAAAACCTCGAGAGTGTCAGAAGAAGTTAAAAAGAAATTAAAAGTTCAAAAACAGCAGATGAGGTCAAACTATGTTTTTGAAGGTGGAACGTAACTCCTGGCTAGGAGGTATAGATGTTTAGCTATGGGGTCAGGGGGGTTAGAATTTTCACAAGCGCGAATAGTTTTAAAAATCTCGATATCTTTGTATGACAAAGTGTTTAATGCCATTATCCCAATAATCAATTGTGCCACAATTATTCTTGGTTCAAAGCAAATTAGGTTCATTTTATTTTGATGTTTTTCAAGCAGTTTTAATATTTCGGCCAGGTTTTGTCGGTTCATGATTTCGATCTGTAATTTTAGGATTTCAGAAGTAAAGGTAGGCGTTGCTTCCTGGAGAGTGGCGGAAGCGATGGGTTCAGCTGATGCTGAGACAGACTGAGTCGGGGCTGAGGTGGGTGATTCAGCTGCACTTGGCCGAGTGGTTTGTTGAGGTGGTTGATTCAGCTCGTTAGTTGTGGCCAAAACAGGAATTGTG
>DOZC01000021.1:754-5998 GCA_003518205.1 Minisyncoccota bacterium
AATTTGAAAGATGAACGTTTTCGGTTAGCCACTGATTTATTAATGTGGCCGAGTGTTTGAGAATTGGATCCTGGCTTTTTGAATAACTTTCAGCCATTGCAATGAGTTTTTCTTTAGCATTATTTGAGTCAATAGCTTTAGAAACTGCTTCATATAAATTTTTCAACGAGTCGCCATTATTAAGAATTGATGCATTATCAAATTTTTTATTAACATTTTGGATAAAAGCCAAAAAGCTTGATAAGGTTTTTTCTTCCAAACAAAAACTGATAAGAGTTCTTATTTCAAAATCTGGATTTTCCTCAAATATTTTTTGGATCATTTGATCAAATAAAGCAATAAGATGTTTTGCTGCATCATCAACATAATCATAAATTTTTTGATGATCATCACTTATTTTTTGAAATATTTGTGGGTCCTGAGCGTTAACTAAATTGCTAATTCGTTTTAATATCCTAATTACTTCGCCAATAGTAATTGAGTTATCATCATCAGTAAATAATAGCGAATTTTCAGTAAAATTTGAGTTACTTTCGGTTAGTAAAAGAAGAAACGCAATGACATTGGGAATAGACTGAAACCTTAAAATTTCTCGGTGTACTTCTTCAATTTGGGCTAATTCAGGCTTTGTTTCCAGAATGATTTCTGGTTTCTGGACAGATGAAGGAGAATTTGTAAGCCCACGCCATAAATCCTTAGTTTTTTGCTTTAACTTTTTAATCCAACCTTCAATTATCTCCTGCCCAGATTCAGGAGCAATTGATTCTGACTTGTTGGGCCATGGTTCATTTAAATCGAAATCACTCTTCACAAGACTCGAGGGATCACCCCAGTCTGGCACTTTCCTTTTTTCAAACATAACCTGATTTTATCACTTTCCAGACCAGATTTGTAACTTAACAAAAAGGGTTTGAAACTGGCTGATGATCAATTTTTTCGTCTGCAAAAGCACAGAAAAATTTAAACTAAAGCTTTTAAAGCCTTAATTCGTTCGCTCACTGGCGGATGAGTCGCAAACAATCCGGCAAACCAGCCAACAGCGTCGGAGCGATTTTTCAGAGGGTTGGCAATGTAAAGATGAGCCGTGGCTTTATTGGCGGCTTCAAGTGGTTCTGGGTCAACAGAGATTTTTTCCAGAGCCCTGATTAAACCTTGAGGATTTTTGGTGAGAGCGGCTGATGAGGCATCGGCTAGAAATTCGCGGTTTCTGGAAATGGCCAGTTGGATGAGTTGAGCTACTAGGGGTGACAATAAGGCTAAAGCCAGGCCGGCCACAAAAAAAATTAATTGGAGTTGCCCACCCTCATTATCTCGATCCCGCCGGCGGCCTCCACCCCAAGCGCTCCAGCGGAGCAGCCAATCTGAGAGTAGAGCCAGCATGCCCACCAAAACACTCACTAGCGACATGAGTAGCATATCGGAGTTGCGAATGTGACTTAATTCGTGAGCGATTACTCCCTCGAGTTCAGCGCGGTTGAGTCTAGTCACCAAACCTGTAGTAGCACAAACCACGGCGTGTTGAGCGTCTCGGCCAGTAGCAAAAGCATTCATGGCCGTATCATCAATGACGTAGAGTTTGGGCTGAGGTAGTCTGGCTGAGGCGGCTAAATTTTCAGTTACCGTGTAAAAATCAAAAAATTCACTGCGTTTGGCCTCACGAGCCCCAGAAATACCCAGAATAATTTGATCAGAAAAATAATAACTTAAAATTGAACCCAGTCCGCCTCCCACTAATGCCCAACCAATCATGTCCGGTCCAAAGCCAAAACCCACCGTCATCACCCAGGCTGCTAACCCCACAAAACCCATAAATCCGCTCACCACCAACCATGATCTTATTTGGTTTTGAGAAACTAATTGATAGTGGGTCATAAAACACTCCCAACAAACTCAATTGATCTTTGAACTATGAGCACAAAAGTTATAAATTCACTTTGTGATCTTTGGTTTCAGTTTCACTGACTTCTAGATGAGTGCCAGTAGTGGCAGTAGCTAGTCCAGCCTCAGATTTAAAACCAAAAACTTGAGCCACTAAATTAGAAGGAAATACCACCAATTTTTCATTGTAGGCTTGAGTTAAATCAATGATGGTGCGTCTGGCATACATGAGTTTATCAGCAGTATCTGAAAGTTCGGCCATAAACTTACCGATGGTTTGATCGGCTTTTAGTTCTGGATTGCTTTCCACTGTAACATTGATCTGAGGAATTAAGCTTTGAACTTGATTGATGGCTTTTTCAATGTCAGCCGAAGCACCAGAGCTATTGGCTTTTTGAACTGAAGTTCTGGCTTGAGTAATTAGCTCATAAACGCCTTTTTCATGCTTTAGATAACCTTTGGTAGCGGCCTCAAGATTGGGAATTAAAGCAGCTTGGCGTTTGAGCTGATTACCAATTTCTTGAATACTGGCAGCAATCTGAGTTTTTAAAGTTTGAAGATTGTTGTAAACACTAATAATGTAAAAGACGATGGCGGCGGCCACGATGAGGGGGATAAACATGGAATCCTTCTTGAGTTAATTTTATACTTTGACTTGAAGTTTTAGCCTCAATTTATCTGGCTTAACTTTAAGCTAAATTTATTATACAGCACCCAATTGTGAGGTGCGCGGATTCCATTGTAAACTCAGGACACCTGAGTCCTGAGCCAAAATTATTTTGGCTTGTTCTCCGCTTGTTCTCCGCCTTGGCAAAACTCAGGGTTTTCCTTATAATGACCGAGCTCTTTGACTCTTGGCCTCGTGGTGTAGTGGTTAACATGCTTCCCTGTCACGGAAGAGATCACGGGTTCAACTCCCGTCGAGGTCGCATTTCAGACGTCTGATATCTGATGCCAGATGTCAGATTTAGATTTTGATCAATTTTAGCTTTATTTCCAAGCCCCAGCTTGTTTTTTATCGAACTCAAGTATAATCACTTTCAAAGTTAAAATGCGGGTATGGTTCACCGGTAGAATGCGTCCTTCCCAAGGATGAGAAGAGGGTTCGACTCCCTTTACCCGCTCCATATCGGAATCGTTTTTCGAAAGAGTGGTATTATCCCGAGTTATCAAGCTATTTTCAGGTTCGAGCCGACCTTTTTTCTCATTGAACGCTTTTTCAGCTGTTTTTAGAAAGACAAACGCTTTTTTCCCGTTAATTCGCACTAATCTGTCTTTTAGAAACAGGTTCGAGCCGAGAATCCGCAGGACAGCTCTTTTGACTTCAATGTCGTCAATATTAAAGATTCTAGTTACATTGGCAGCGAAGTGTAATGTTTCTTCCATTGTCTTTGTCCATGAGGCTACACCATCCACCTCGATTCCTTCTTTGGTTTGTTTCTCCTCAGTTAGCAACCGAGCCTTCTCCTTTTGATACTCTTCTTCGCCAATCATGCCATCGATTTTCATTCCATAGAGGGTTTTCTTTTCAACCAAGATTGTATCTAGGCGCTTACTGAGTTTGCCTTTTTGAGCTCGTTCGAAATCAAACTCTCTTTCATTCCTTCGTTTTAAGCTCTTCTTAATCCATTCCACAAATGCTGGTTTAATTTCCAAACTAGCAATAAATTCCCTGACCTGCTTTTCTACCTCATCAGCATTTAGATACTGTTGGTGACAGGGTCCCAACTTCTTAGTACATCGAGCATATATAAAAATTTGAGAGGTACCAGAACGTTTGTAGTGTTTGGTTTTTCTGTCTGCAGTAATAGCTGCACCACACTCACCACATTTGAGAAGCTTCATGAAGTAAAAGTTATTGCGTTGTTTGAATACTCGTTTGCGACCATCAATAATATCCTGTACACGCTGGTATTCATCAAGAGTGATCATCGATTTGTGCTTACCAATATGTCGCTCGCCATTGTAATCAAACATGCCGGTATAAAAAATATTGCGAAAAAAGCGAAATGCTTCAGTGGTACTAACAGGCTTACCGCTTTTTCTCTTACCGCGCAGGCCCATCGCAGTAATCTTCTTTAGTGAGCTGACTACGGTTTCTTCGCCAGTCATCATTATCTCCCACCACTTACGACATAGATCAAAACGCTCAGGATCAGGTAGGACTTCCTTTTGACCTTTGGGTTTGAAGAAATCGTTCATATACCCCAACGGAGCGGATCCTGGTCGCCAACCATTTTGAACCTTTGTATTCATTCCTCTTTTTACATTATCGGAAAGGTCTTTGCTAAATTTAGTTGCCATGCCAAATTCGATAAAAAGGAAGGTGGAGTTATTGCGATCGTAATCCATGGTGGGGGTGACGATCAACATGCCGTTATAGTCGACGTGATCTATCAGGGTGCCACCTTCTTTAGCATTCCGACAGAGTCGATCCGCTTTCCAGCAGAGAATGTGCTTTACCTCACCCTTGGAGACTCTTTCAACCATGGCTGAAAATTCAGGACGATGATCCGGGCGCTTAGCTGATTTGCTCTCTTTGTAGACACCTAGCACTGCAAACCCCTTATCCTTCGCCAATTCCTTACAGGTACGTTCCTGATCATCAAGGGAGAGAATTTGCCGTTCCTTATCCTCGGAAGATTTTCTACAGTATATAAAGCATGTATTCATGTTATTTTAACTACCAAGTAAGATTATTCTTACTTCTGGGTTGTGTTGATGTTAACTCTGTTTCGCCTGGTTGCAAGTCTTTTTTCTAGTAAGACATCGAAAAGCCGCAGAAGAGCGGTTGCTTGTTCAAATGCTTCTTCGTCAGTTAGCTCAACACCATGCTCTTTTAAAGCAATTGCCTTAAACTCGTCCAATTCTTCCCTTGTAATTAAAGAGTTTGCAAGTATCAGGTTGTTATCGTCATTTGTTGGTTTTTGAGCAGCAATTTCTGTCATCTTTATAACTAAAGGTACAGAAACTGTTGATTTACCTCAATAAACTTTGTGAGTAATTTTGTCCACTTATGTAAATATGTAGGAAGCTTGTGTACATTGCGATCAATTACGCTGGATTTGCTATGATAGAAATATGTCAAACTTTTTTCGTCAAAAGAAAGAACAACCATTTATGTACTCAACGATTGTGGCTCATAGAAGTAAGCCGAGCTACTCTGGGTGGATTATCGGAGGCGTTTTACTTGTAAGTTTATTACTCGGGGTATACCTAATTTTTACCTAGTGGCATTGACTCTGGAGGGCATGTTTGGTATATTTACAGTACCGAATGACCTTTGTGGTGAAGGTACCTTACTTTTAGGGAACTGTTGACACTAGCAATAGTGATTCAACTTAGCCACAGAGGTCGCTTTGTTTA
>DOZC01000021.1:6163-7945 GCA_003518205.1 Minisyncoccota bacterium
TTTTTGTTGTATTTTCTGTAAATTGCACCACATACCATATCGGCCAGCTGCAAAAGGTTGTTGCTTTTGGAGTCCTTGTGTCGAATTTCACCAATGAGTTTATTCATATCCGTGTTTAGTTTTTTCTTTAAGTACCGATTGAACTTCTGAATGAATGCTTTTGACTGAGCCGTTCTATCAACGAAAAGCGAAGCGTTCTTAACTCGGCTCTGAGCTCTGAGGAATAACTGGTCAGTTACCAACATATATAAACTCTCTTCCGGATTACTTGGTTCACGCTGTACCAATCTTTCTTTGTCAATGACTATCGTTCGATACCGAAAGTCAAACTTAGACAGCTTATTAAGAAACACCGTTTTATACTTATTCGATGTGCCTGTGCTAAATTTAAACTCTTTGCTCTCGGGAAATTTAAGTTCCTTGTGCAGTTCATTGATAGCATCATTGGCTTTCGCTGCGCTTTCAAGATTATCAAAAATAACAATCGTTAATACAAAGTACCTACTGGAGGCAGTTTTCAGCTTAAATCCAGTATCACCGGACTCGTCCATAAAGATGAGCATTGCTAGTGGCATAAGCCCCCCTTTAAAACAACACTCATTCCATACTGAGTAAAATCCTCTGGAACAGAAAAGAAGTCGGCGATCTCTGCAATCGTAAGATGCTTAACTTTTTTGAGTTCCTTGTTTAGCATGAGAAGTTCTGCTGCAAAACATTGAGCTTCGTGCTCTTGCTTAAAGGCTGTAAATTGGTCCCGACGTTCAAAGTAAAGATGATTCCCCTGATGTAAAAAATGGTGTCCTAAAGCATGTGCAATTAACTCGCGCCGTTTTTGGGGATCCTCATTTTTATTTATTCCGATACTGTCTCCTAAATAGACTTCCTTTACTCTTCCATGAAATGACCACTCGTCAAGGATCAACCCCTCACCATCAATAATTGTCTGTAAATTAATTGGGGCAGTAGTCAGGTTATACTTTCGTAAAACCTGCCTAGCCCTTTTTTGGGCTTTTATCATATTTTTTATTTCTTCTGGACTTCACATACTCGATGTAATCCAGAACAGTTTGTCTTTCACGAACAGTCATATCCTGGACTTCTTTTAACATTAAGGTGAATGCAGCGTCCTCTTTTATTTTTTTGCTTGTTTTATCCAAATACCCAGCCTTGTTTAGCAACAATTCGTAAGGAATGTTGTACGCCTCAGCCAATCCTTTGAGCTTAAAAGGAGAAGGATGAAGATATTTACCTGACTCTAAGTTAGAGAGATAACCGCGTGAGATAGCAGCTTGAGGCTCCAGCTTTTCCTCAGAGATAGCTTGGTTTATTAAGTCGATAACAACACGAATGGTATACCCCTTAGCTTCTCTAACAGAGCTGAGATACTCCCAAACGGTAGTAAAGTCGTCTGGCCCCTGGAGTGTTGTTTTAGTTACAGATGTATTTTTCATAGTTTAAAAAGTACCGGCTAATTTATTGTAGCAAATAATGTAAGAAAACTCTTACTAATCATACTATAATGAGAATAGTTTACACAAATGAACATAAATCATCATAAAGTTTATTGAGGTAAATTACAAGAATCTGTACTTTATTATTAAAGATGACAACTACTGCCCACAAAAAAACAATCTACATCAATAAAGACAAGAGAGTTCATAGTGAGCTCTTTGACGAAATTAGACTTACTAAAGGACTTTCAAGATTTAAGTTGGCCATAGACGTTGAGCTCTCCCCCCAAACAGTTAGGCGGGTGTTAGTTATTGGTGGTGACCCGCGACC
>DOZC01000012.1:0-4136 GCA_003518205.1 Minisyncoccota bacterium
CCGCTAGCTGGATCAAAAGCCGCGTGGCCGAACTGGTCGTAAGTTTGGCGTTTTTGCTTATCAGATAAAACCTGATAGGCCTCGTTAATTTCCTTAAATTTCTCCTCAGCGTCGGCAGCTTTATTTCTATCAGGATGTGCTTTGAGAGCCATTTTTCGATAAGCCGATTTGATTTCTGCCTCACTGGCTGATTTAGATAAACCCAAAATCTCGTAATAATCGCGTTTGGTAGCCATAAAAAATTTTCTAGGTGAAGGCGCTGAACTCAGGTCGCGCTCACTGGTGGCTTCCGCCACCGCGCCTGATTCAGCTTAAAAAAAGCTCTTCGCCAGAGCTAAAATTGTAACAAACTCTCGCCGCTTTGTTAAGCAGACAAACATGGTGAGTGCTAAAAATCCTCCGGCCGTTCCTAAAGTTAGCCCCAGCCCCCACCAAAACCACCTGGGTGAGTAGTTGAGTTCAACCTGATTTACTCCAGGCGCCAGAGGTAATCTTCGCATGCCTTGATAATTTTCTAACTTTACTGCCTGGCCGTTAACTTTGACTGACCAATCAGCATCATAACGATCAGCCATAGTTAAAATCTGATGGTTTTCGGAATTTTGAAGTTCAAATTTTAGTTGATTCGGAGTTTCAATAACTGCTCTCAAAGTCGCCGCCGTTTCATCCTCAAACCTAAATCTAGCCAAAGCTCCCGGAATCTCGCGAATTTGCCACTGTCGATCACTGGCTATCACTGGTAAATTTCGCAAATCTTCAGTAACTTGATATTGAGTATCCACCAGATAATACCGCACTGCCCATTGTTGGAGCAGCTGATTGGTGGGTGGAATTTCAATGATGAAATTAATTCGCGGCGCCGCTTCGCTTTTAACACTAGAGCGCCACATCTCATCATAGTCTTGAGGTAAAAGTGTGGTATAGCCATGCACCATCGGCACACCCCAAGCCAAATTCCAGTCTGGAGTATAACCATCGCGAAGTTTTTTTAAGCTAGGGTAATCTTTCAATTCAGCCGGAGTGATAAATGAATCAGAAAAGGGCGCCCGCACCACCATCGCCTCCCAGTAAGTACCATAATCAGCATAAGGTCGATTCACATTCCGGGTCAAATATCGATACTGCCAACCCGTCACCGGCTGAACCGGCAACACCAACGGTTGAGTAGTGGGAAACTCATAAATTGATCTGGGAGCAAAGAAAAACATCCCCTGGGTGGCATACCAGAGCTCCAAAGTTACCATCAGCCATAGCCACTTCCACTGCCGAAAATGCCAAAACCAAAGAGCTGGCAGAGTTAAGGCTGCAACTATCGCCAAATTTTCCAAAATCATTTGAGCAATTAAGCGATCTCGTTCCAGAGTATGAAAACCGCCACCGGAAAGTTTGTGGCGGAGTAAATCATCAGCTAATCGCCACACCCACTCAAACTGCCACTGGCTGATTAACCAGCCCACTACACTCGTCACCAACACCGCCCCTACCATCCAAGTTAATTTTTTTACCCATCTAGCTGAAACTCGCCAAGTTTGCCAAACCGAAATCAACCAAATAATTAACCACAAATTGGTGGCAATGAGAATCATGCTGGGATAGCGAGCGATTCTGAGAAAAGGCAAAACTGCCTGCAGCTGATTAAATCCCGGCAAGTTTCCCCCTAAAGCCAAAATCAATGAACCTAGGATTGGCCAAAAAAACCAGTGATCCAAATTATCACGTCGGAACAACCACTTTAGACCCAAAGCCAACAAACCCACCCAAGTTAAGTAAAACACCACATTAAGTTGGCCACTCCAAGCTGGGCCCCACTTAATTCCCGCCGTTGGCTTATCAAAGCCATAAGCTAGCCATGGCTTAACCAACAACATGGTCAAGTCTAATGATCCTACTGTGGCTTGCTGGGCGGTTTGAACCATTCGAGTCGAGTTTTTTAACATCCCCACAAAGGGCACCCAAGCCACCGCTGATAACCCCAGCACCAACAATCCCGTCATCAACCAAACTCCCAACCATTGACCCATCATTTGATAACCTTGGCGCCAGCGTTCCTGCCGCCCAAATTGATCCACCACTGATAGCCATCCGGCCGCCAAAATCGTGTACCAAACATGCTGAGGATAACCACCCAAAAATTGAAACGTGACGCTGAGTGCTAACCACCAACTCCATTGTTTGTCATCAAATAATCGCAAGCCACAATAGCAAACCAATGGCAACCAAGCTAGAGATTGCAGTGTCGAAAAATTATTGCTACTTCCTGAGATTTGAGTCGAAAATAACCACAAACTCCCAGCCAATAATCCTAACCATTTTTGACTCGTCCAGTGTTTGCCAAGAAGAAAGGCGCCGATAAAAGCCACGGCCCAATGAAAAACTAAGTTTAAATTTAGCGCCGTTGCCGGTGAAAACAAAGTAAAAAACCCAGTCGAAAAATAAATCACTGATTGATTAATGTCCGCTAGCCACGGCAAACCTGAAAAAATCAGCGGGTTCCACATTGGCAAAATGCCCTGTCTGAGCCATTCGGCTGTAAAGATTTTTCCCGGCACCATTAAACTATAATTGTCGCCAAACACTAAAGTTTTGGCTTGAAAAATAGCTGGATAGAACCGCAAAATCAACCCAAATAATAAACAAAAACCCACCCAAACCCAATCGTTCAAAAAAAATTTGCGCCAATTATTTATCATCTTCCCATCAAATTAAATTAATAAAACTTACTATTGTCCTAAAATCTTTGTTTTAAAATCATCCAAAGTGCTGAAAACCCATCGCGCCAAGTAATTTTTTTACCCTCACTAAAATCTCGGCCGACATAGTTAATCGGTACCTCAAAAATATTTATTCCTCGGCGGAGAATTTTACAAGTGATCTCAGGCTCCAACTCAAAGCCGTTTGATTCCAAATTTAAATCTTTTAAAAGTTTGGTGGGCACCACTTTATAGCAGGTTTCCATGTCCGACAAAGTGGTGTTGTAAAGTATATTCACTACCATATTCAACATGTCATTTCCAAGTCTGTGCCAAAATAATAAATTAGAATGTGATCCCAAAAATCTCGAGCCATAAACCACTTCCACTCGACCTTTTTCGATCTGTTCCAAAAGCATGGGGATGTCGCTGGGGTCATATTCCAAATCGGCATCTTGAATCAACACATGAGTGCCGGTTACATGTTTTAAACCAAATCTGACCGCGCTACCTTTACCCCCATTGGGTTTGGAAAAAACTTTGAGTTTTTGATGTTTGAACTCTTTGATGAGTTTTAAAGTAGTATCTGTTGATCCATCATCCACCACCACCACTTCTGAGACTGACGGAGCCGTCAAAACTTTGGTTAAAATCGCTTTAACCGTCGCCGCCTCGTTATAAACTGGCATCACTACTGACAGCTTGATGGGTTTAATCCCATGGCGCTGGTGAGTAGCTGAGGTGACTGGAGTAGCTGACATGACTTTAGCCATCATAACAGAAACCTGAATTACTTTAACAATAATTTTAAATCTTGATAAACCTCTCGCCGATGAGCTAATAAAATTACATAAATTTCCTGAGTCTGGTGGCGATAAACCAAACGATAATGGCCAATTCTAATTCGATAAATATCAGCGAAACCACTCAATTTTTGAGCTTGGTGATCTAAACCAATTATTAACGACCTGATTACTTCAACTACAGCTAATTGATCAAACTTGGGAAGTTTTTTCAGCTGTTTCTCAGCTCTGGGTGAAATAATCACCCTCATAGACCAAGTTCCTGAGTCAATTGACCAAAATCTTTGCCAATTGAAAAATCAGTTGCAGCAATCGCTTTACGATCATTCTGATCTTCCAGTTGAGCAATTAATTGCTCATATAAAGCTTTACCAATGACATAAGCTTTAATTTGATTATGAGCTGTGACTGACACTGGATAGGCTCGAGATTGAGCTATAACTAAAGCCGGATTTATTTTAAATTGTGAAACTGAAATTGTTTCCATCATAATCTTGATTATAGCTGATTTTAGGTCTTTTTATTGGGTTTTTTTATTAAAGTGAGGACATGTTGATTTTTAGGGCTTGTCTGAAAAACTTGGGGTTATAATAATGTTGTTTAAGTACCAAACAAAAAATATCGTTTCAAAAAAAAAGTAATT
>DOZC01000012.1:4248-12609 GCA_003518205.1 Minisyncoccota bacterium
CAAGAAAATCCTCAAAGAAGCTATAAAAAAAAGTCCTGAAGTTAAAGTTATAGCTTTACCATGTCCCCAATGCAGTGGTCAAATTGAGGGATCGGGGAAATGTCCTAATTGTGGTCAGTTTTTGCTCATCATGGAAGATGGCAATTATTTGAGCATAAATCCCCAAGATTACGCTGGCATTGAAATTCACTGGCCAAAAGATACTAGTGATACAGCTCAAGTGACTTTTGATTATAGTTCAAAACTCAAAGACCTTGAATTCACCAGAGAAGATTTGTTCATAATTGGGAAAGGCAGCGTCGAATTTGGAGCTCAAATTGTGGCACTTTGGTTTAAACAAAATTTTGAAAATTATGGGTTGCCAGGACAACAACTTCCAAAAATTCAAAGCATGCGCGACTTTGCTCTGCGTGCAGCTTTAAAACAGGCGGCTTTAAGAAACTCCAGATAATTTTGATCTGTCACAGACGAACCAAAAACCCCCAGCTTTCGCCAGGGGTTTTTATTTTCGTCTCAGTTATTTTCGTTTCTTGAAAACTAGAGCTTTTTACTCTTTTTCAACTTCGCCTTCTTCAGCTTTAGCTTTGACATCATCGGTTTTGGCCTCTGACGTGGCGGCCTCCGCACCCGCTTCATTGGCACCAACACCAACACCGGCGCTGGCCTCAGCTTTAGCTTTTTCGGCTTGAGCTTTTTGCATGGCTTCGCCGAGTTTTTGAGCTGCGGTCAAAGTCGCCTCAGTGGCTTTATCGAGCTCTTCTTTGGTAGCATCAGACTTTTCTGATAGCTCTTTGAGTTTTTTAACATCTTCCTCGAGAGTTTTGCGATCAGCCTCACTCAGATTGGAGCCGTAATCTTTGAGTTGTTTTTCCAGTTCAAAAACGACGCCACTTGCTTTGTTGCGAGCCTCGATTTGTTCACGCTTAATCTTGTCTTCAGCCGCGTGTTGTTCAGCGTCAGCCTTCATCTTTTCCACTTCCGCATCCGAGAGATTGGTGGAGTTTTGAATACTGATTTTCTGTTCTTTGCCAGAGGTTTTATCTTTGGCGGTCACATGCAGAATGCCATTGGAATCGATGTCAAACTTAACCTCCACTTGAGGCATGCCTCGCATCGCCGGAGGAATCCCGTCCAAGATAAACCTGCCCAGGGATTTATTGTCCGCGGCCATTTCTCGTTCGCCTTGGAGGACATGAATCTCCACACTAGTTTGGTTATCAGCCGCCGTGGAAAAAATCTGGGATTTGCTGGTGGGCACGGTGGTATTGCGTTCAATTAGAGCCGTTCTCACTCCACCCAAAGTTTCTAACCCCAAAGTTAACGGTGTCACATCCAGCAGCACTACATCAGTAACATCGCCACCGATGACGCCAGCCTGAATTGCTGCCCCGACTGCCACTACCTCATCTGGGTTGACACCTTTGTGAGGCTCTTTGCCAAAGAATTTTTTGACTGCTTCCTGAACTTTGGGCATGCGAGTTTGGCCACCGACCAGAACCACTTCTGAAATATCCGAAGCTTTGACTCCAGCATCTTTGAGAGCTTTTTCCACTGGTCCAAAAGAGCTGCTAATCAAGCCATCCACCAATTCTTCCAATTTGGCTCTAGTTAAACTCATGGTCAAATGCAAGGGCTGGCCGTCATCACCTTGAGTGATAAAGGGTTGATTAATCTCGGTTTGTTGACTGGCTGAGAGCTCAATTTTAGCTTTTTCAGCGCTATCTTTGACCCGCTGCATGGCCTGAGGATCTTTGGTGAGATCTTTACCGGATTCTTTCTTAAACTCGCTGACAATGTAATCAATCACTAAATTATCAAAATCATCTCCACCCAAAAAAGTGTCACCATTGGTGGCTTTAACTTCGAAAACTCCATCGCCAATCTCTAAAATCGAGATGTCAAAAGTTCCTCCACCCAAATCATAAACTGCGATGGTTTGAGTGCCTTTTTTGTCCAAGCCATAAGCTAGAGCGGCAGCTGTGGGCTCATTCACAATTCGCTCCACTTTCAAACCAGCAATCTCGCCAGCTTGTTTGGTAGCTTGACGTTGAGAATCATCAAAATAAGCCGGCACCGTAATCACGGCGCGATCTACGGTTTCGCCCAAATAACTTTCCGCGTCGGCCTTGGCTTTGGCCAAAATTTTGGCAGAAACTTCTTGGGGAGTGTATTTTTTACCATTGATCTCCACCACTGCCATGCCATCTTTGCCTTCCACCACGCTGTAGGCGACATGCTTAATGGCATTGGCCACAGCTTTGTCTTTGAGCTTGCGACCCATAAAGCGTTTGACTGAGTTAACAGTGGATTTGGAGTTCAAAACCATTTGGCGTTTGGCTGGATCACCCACAGTCACGCTAGTGCCTTTGTAAGCCACAATGGATGGAAAAGTGTTCCGTCCTTCTGCAGTAGCGATAATTTTAGGCGTGCCACCCTCCATTACAGCCACAGCTGAGTTGGTGGTGCCGAGATCGATGCCGATGATTTTGTTTGGCATAAGTTTAAACCTTCCTTTTAACTAATTTCCTCAAGTAAATCCGTCAACCTGGTGACTGATTAAACCTAATTTTAGCAGAGCAAGAGCGAGACTGCTAGTAGCAGTTTCCAGGGGAGACTGCTAAATTGGGGGTTTTTAACCACCCCAAACCAGCGAAACCGACACTTTACCCTAACACGACCTTGGCATGGGCAATGACTTCCCCATTTAATCGATAGCCCTTGGTCACCACTCCGATCACTTTCTCACCTCCGCCCTGGGTTTCGACTGCCTCCATAGTATTGACATCAAATTTTTGACCTAAAACTTTAATCTCCTCCAGACCCACCTGGGCTAAAGTTTGATTAAACTGGGATATCACCAAATTTAGACCGGGATCATTTAACTGGCTTGCAGCGCGGTTTAAATTGTCCAACGGAGCCAACAACACACTGGCAAATTCAACCCCAGCCAACTTCATAACTTGCAACCGCTCAGCTTGAGATCGGCGAACCAAATTTTGATAATCAGCCAAGGCGCGCTTCTCTCGCTCTTCGGCAGTAGTAGCTCGAGATTCGGCTGCCACCAAAGCAGTTTGAATTTCAGCTAATTCCCGAGTCAATTCCATCATAGCTTGAGCTTGAGCTTGAGGTGATTGATCTTTTGACTTCGAAACCATAAAAACTTTCTATTTTGAGAGTGTTGAACGTCAAATTAGCATCGTTTTAGGCTGCAAATTCTTCGATCAACCCTTTGAAATACTTCATCATGGGAATGATATAGGGATAATCAAATCTGAAAGAACCGACCACTCCTAATTTGCACTTAATTGCGCCAGCATCAACTGTGGTATAGATAATACTGACTGGTTCCAAATCCAAGTTTCCCAGATCAGAACCAAAAACTAAGTGGATGGGATTTTCGCTGATGCCAAACTCAAACACTTCTCGCATCAATCGCTCTTCCTCAATTAAACTCAAAACATGGCGCATAACTTTAATATCAAAAAACTCCGGCATATTCAGTAAATTGGCTGAGCCAGCGTGAAAGATCCTGTTATCTGGCAACATAGCAATAGCAATAGCTTGAGATTTGTCAGCCAACACTCGAGTAGTTTCGTAAAGTAAGTCATCCATTTCGTTGCGATGACTCCAGATTTTTTCCTTGGCTCCCACCTCGTCTGCCACCGACAACTGACGTTCTTTCATTAACTCGTTAACGTAAAGTCGCATCGCCAGCGGTGTGGGCAAACGCCCGGCGCTGGTGTGACTCTTGTTGAGGTAACCCTGTTTGGTGAGATAAACCATCTCGTTACGAATAGTGGCTGGTGAAACCCCGATATTAAATTTTTTATCAATGGTTTCAGAACCGACTGGTTCAGCGGTTTGAATGAATTCCTCAATAATAGCCCGAAGAATTTGAACCTGACGAGCAACTAAATCAATCATCATTAGCAATCGTATCAAGTGTTTGCTAAAGAGTCAAGGAATTTTAGCTAGATCTTAACCAGATCATGACTCGGAAGTTTTTATGCGTTATAGTTGTGATATATAACAGAATTGAAATTAAAATGCCTAAACGCCCCAAAACCTCTCTCGGTCTCAAAAAACTAGCCACTACCAAATTAAAGTTGATTTTTGGCGGCGCAATTTTTCTAACTTTGGCACTAATCGCTGTGATTGGAGCTAGTCAAATTCAAATGATTCGAGAGTTTTTTTCGGAGGCCAGTGGCAATCCAGCCAATCTAATTATTGATACTCAAGCCGTGCTAGGCCAACTCCCCAGACCCTGGCGATATTTGGCTCAGGGGGGTGAAGATCACGCTTGGAGATTGGCCCCACTGAGTACTCAGGTCAAAGCCTTAAATCCTCAGTATGTGCGGCTGGACCACATTTACGATTTTTACGATATCGTCGGTGGTACACCGGGCAATTTGACTTTTGACTTTGCCAAGTTTGATTTGGTTTTGAAAGATATTAATGGAGTGGGCGCCAAACCTTACATCTCATTAAGTTACATGCCGCCAGCCATTGCCGATGGCGATATTATTTCCAAACCCAAACGCTGGAGCGATTGGCAACTAGTGACTCAAAAAACCATTGAACATGTCAGCGGCGCCCTGGGTATTGAAGACGTTTACTATGAGGTTTGGAATGAGCCAGATTTATTCGGGGGTTGGAAATATGGTGGCGCCAAAAACTACCTGGATCTTTATACCTATGCGGCTTATGGCGCTGACGCGGCGGCCAAAACCCGTGGGGTGAGAGATTTCAAATTTGGTGGGCCAGCCATCACGGCTCTTTATAAAAATTGGTTTGACGCTTTAGCAAAACATGTAATTGCTAACAATTTGCGCTATGATTTTTTCTCTTGGCACCGATACACCACCGATTTAAATCAATATGCTAAAGATATGAGTGAGGTTAAAGCCTGGATTTTGGCTTATCCACAGCTAGAACCACGGCTAGAATTCCACATCACCGAGTGGGGACATGATAGTAATAATAATTCTGGTTACGACAATCGTTTTAGTGCGGCTCACACTGTGGCCGGTGCTATCAGTATGGTGGGAATTGTTGATAAAGCTTTTGGGTTCGAAATTCAAGATGGCAAAGATCCAGCTGGTCAAGCCTATTGGGGCCGGTGGGGTCTGTTTACTCATGCCGATGCTGGGGCCAAAGCCAAGCCTCGCTATTACGGCTTGCGATTATTGGATCGGCTCAGCGATCAACGCCTCCAACTCACGGGAGAAGGTAGTTGGATTAAAGCTCTGGCAGCTAAAAATACCACTACTAACACTACAGAAGTAGTGATTGCCAACTACGATCCTAAAGGAGGTCATAACGAAAACGTACCTCTGACTTTTGAAAATATTGTCCCCGGAAGTTACATCGTCAAAAAAGAATTTTTAAGTGGTCTGCGAAATCAACAAAAAGTGGCCACTACTTCCAGCGTGCTTCAGGTTCAAATCCCGATCACCTCCAACGATGTGGTTTGGGTTGAGCTGATTCAAAACCTAGAACTATAGCTACTAAAACTGCCTAAGAACTACTGTAATTGCCCGGGGCTATTGAAGTTGCCGAGCGACCAACTGAGGGATCGCTTTCATGAAAGCGGCTTTACTGAATTTAGCTGCTTGCTGGCTGATTTTTGAGGTCGAAAAAGTTTGCTGCGAAAAATCTTGAATTGCCGCGATCAATCCAGTCGTTGATAGCTCGTCAAATAAAACTCCACTTAAGCCGGGCAAAACTGTTTCTCGCGGTCCTCCCGAATTGTGAGCGATTACCGGTGTTCCCGCCAACATGGCTTCCACTGGCACCATGCCAAAATCCTCATCTTCGACTGGATAAAGTAAAGCTTTGGCTTCAGCATATAACGTTTGCAATTCTGCGTCGACCACTGCTCCCAAAAACTCAACTCTAACTGCAGAGTTAGGATGAGCCATTTGCCACTCGGAAACTTGGTTTTTGAGTGCAATTAACATGGGTCCGTCACCCACAACTTTAAGCGGCAGATCCAAAGTTAAGCAGGCGGCTACAGCGATTTCTGGATGCTTGGCCAGTGCCAATCTATTCACAGATAAAAAATACTCTTTTTTGCCAAAATTAACTGTTGTAGCAGATTTTTTCTGTTCGAGCTTTGGAAAGCCTACGGGCGGATAAATCACGAAACTTTCTCGCCGATAAAACTTCTGAATTCTCCGAGCAGTTTCGTGTGAGTTGGCAATAAAAACATCGACCTTTTGAGCTATTTGAAAATCTCTGACTCGCAAATAATGATTAATAATTTCACCTCCAATTCGAATCAGAGGATGCTTCTTCCAATCCGACATCGCAGTGTAACCGTATAAAGCCCTTGGTGGAGTGTGACAGTAACATAAGTGCCGACCATTGGGGACGTGGACTGCTTTAGCAAAATAAGCGTTGGAAGAACTAATCACCACCTCGTAATTACTAAGGTCTAAATCCGCAAAAGCTTTGGGTGCTAAAAATCGCAACGGGGAAAAAAGTTTTTTAAACTTAAATCCCGGAATTCGACCCAGCCAGGTTTCTCGCAAATCCCAAGTTTTAAACCGATCCCAATTTGATCCCAATGCCGTTCGATCAATAAAAGCAGTGTACACCGGTGCCTCCGGATAAAGCTCATGTAACGCTTCTAGGACTCGCTCAGCCCCACCGTAATCTCGAAGATAGTCATGAACTAAAGCGATTTTGAGCGATGACATGTTTAAGTTATTATATCGCGACTCTTTCACTAGAATGAAACATAAACTAAAACAATGCGGCCTGAACACTAGTTTCGAACTCATCAGCCGGCAGCGAACCAATTAGCGATTTAAAACCCCAGTCATTAAATAGGGTGATGATGGCACTTTTGTCATAGTCACTGACTCGGCAAGCCGGAAGCGAAAAATCTAATGGAACCTGGCAATCAATGGTCGCTAGAGAACGACTCAAAAAAGCCTGATCTTTATCAGTCAATAATTTGGTGATTAAACTGGAGGAAAGTTTTTGGGTTTCAGAAGTTGAGCTAGCCAAGGCGGCGTATAAGTTTTCAACCGAGCCAAACTGCCTGATTAAAGTGGTAGCAGTTTTGGGGCCAATGCCTTTAACTCCGGGAATGTTATCCGAGGCGTCGCCCATCAAGGCTTTGAGATCGATAATTTGAGTTGGTGGCACCCCCATTTTAGCGGTCACAGTTGTGGCGTCATACTCCACCGCCACTTGATTTTTGGTTCGGGCCGGAAGCCAAACGTGGGTGTTGTCATCCACCAACTGAAAAGTGTCCCGATCCCCAGTTACAATCACGGTAGTTAAATTGGCAGTTTCAAGGCTAGGTCGTCTCATCGCGGGTGCATCCAGCAAACGACTGATTGTCCCAATCAAATCATCCGCCTCAAAACCCGGCACTTCAAACTGAGGAATATTAAGCGCTGTGACCACTTGTTTGACCATTTCAATCTGAGGTTTTAGCTCGTCTGGCATTTCGGACCGATTGGCTTTGTAGGGTTCAAAGTGATCATGTCTAAAGGTGGGAGCTCTGTTATCGAAAGTCACAGCCAGGTATTCCGGTTCAAATTCTCTAATGGCAGTTAATAAAATCCGCGAAAACCCATAAACCGCATTGGCCAACTGGCCAGCAGAGTTGGTTAGCCCTGGAAAACCATAGAAGGCCCGGTAAATTACGGCGTGGCCATCTACGAGCAAAAAAATTCGCCGCTTAAAATTTGCGGTGACAGCTGTAGAAAAATCGGTTGAATCAGGATTTTTTTTCACTCCTGTCCTTAACCATAAAATTTACCAGTTTGTGCAATTCCTCAATTTCAGTAGTTTGCCGATCAACCCGCTCAAATAATCTTTGCCAATAGTATTCATCTCGAGACCGATTCAAATAAACCGTGAAAGTCCCCACCACACTCCCAAACAGTAAACCGCCAATAATTTGAAGCAAAATACCAACCACCCGACCAGGAACTGTTACGGGCACTCGGTCACCATAACCCACCGTGGTGACGGTAGTAGTAGCCCACCAGAGAGCATCAAAGAGATTGTGAATTGTGGCTCCAGGGGCGTTCATTTCGAAGGGCACCACAATCACTCCCAAAAAAATTGCCACACTCAAGAGAATGACGACAATTCGACGAAACTTTTGATAATGAAAAACTTGTTTGGGCAGGGTCGATAAATTCATGTCTTTGACCACTTTAAAACCATCGCAGTTGGTTCATTAGCTTCTATGATACCTTAGGTTTGGCTTTGGCCTCGCCCATGAGTTTTTCGAACTCATCTCCATCCAGAGTTTCGAATTCAAGTAATTTTTCAGAAATTAAATCTAACTGCAAGCGATATTTTTTCAAGGTTTCTGAGGCTAATTTTTCACCGGCA
>DOZC01000012.1:12925-13265 GCA_003518205.1 Minisyncoccota bacterium
GGTGGCTCGCTCGATATCGTTGCTAGCTCCAGCAGTTTGCTCTTTGAAAATTAGCATCTCGGCCGCTCGGCCGCCCAACATCACAGCAATGTCATGTTCCATTTCGGATTTGGTAATTTGCAACTTGTCATTTTCTGGTGGTGTTAAGGTATAACCCAGAGCTTGGCCTCGAGAAATAATCGAGATACGATGGACGCCATCAGCAAATGGCAAGATGTGAGCCAAAATTCCATGGCCAACTTCATGATAAGCAGTCATTTTTCGCTCCAGCTCATCTTTGAGGCGTTTTTTACTGGGACCTAACTTAACTTTCATGGCTGCCTCTTCGATATCAGGCATG
>DOZC01000001.1 GCA_003518205.1 Minisyncoccota bacterium
ATTTGCATGGTACTTGGTTTGTTACTACTGGCAGCCTTTTTAGGAGATACCGTTAATTATTGGATTGGACATTGGGTGGGGCCAAAGGCCTTTTCTGGTTCGGTGCCTTTTTTGAAAAAAGCCTATCTTGATAAAGCTCAAGCTTTTTATGATCAACACGGGGGCAAAGCCATTGTCTTGGCCAGATTTGTCCCGATTGTGCGAACTTTTGCGCCTTTTGTGGCTGGAATTGGTAAAATGAACTATGGCCAGTTTTTGAGCTACAATTTATTGGGCGGCATACTTTGGGTAATGATATTTACACTTGGGGGTTTTTTCTTTGGGAGTTTGCTTTTTGTCAAAGAAAATTTTCACTACGTGGTGGTGTTGATCGTGGCCATCTCGGTAGTGCCGGTGGTACTTGAACTTGTTAAAGCTCGGAGCGAGTCAAAAAATTAATTTTAAACTGGTGGATTTGAAATAGTTGGGGTTGCTGTAACCTCTGGTGTGGCTGCGACTATTGGGGCCACAGTGACCTCAAGAGTGGTTTGAACAGCATTTCGATTAACAATCTCTTGATGAATTTGACTTAAACGATTGTATTTGGCCAATCTTTCCTGACGATTGACTGGGCCAAATTTGGCAAAATTGGCTCCAATTCCCACTGCCAGATCAGCCACCAAGTCATCGTTAGTTTCGCCACTCCGATGAGCTATCACGATTTGATTTCCAGCTTGTCTGGCCGCCGAAACGCAAAGCAATAACTCAGTGATGGTGGCTTGCTTGCTGGGTTTGAGAACAAAAGTGTTGGCAAATTTTTTAGAACTAACTTCAGTAATTCGTTTTGAGTTACTGTCGGTTAAACTGTCTGAGCTAACACTCGTAGTTGATCCCAACTCAGCCGTTAGTTCCAGCCAGTTTTTGGTGTCATCCAAATTAAACGGATCTTCCAGATAAATTACCTTATGAGCCTGACGCATGGTGCGATAATACTCCATCAGTTCCTTGCTACTATAAGCTTGCGACTTATCTTTTAAGTGATATCGATTGCCATAATAAAAATTATTGGCTGAAGCATCTAAGCCGAAGAAAACATCCTGAGAAAAAATATAAGGGGTAGCTTTAATGGCTTCAATCATGACATCGAAAACTTCACTATTAGTCATGAGGTTGGGAGTAAATCCTCCTAAAGTCCCAGTGGCATGGACAGCTTTTCGATTAACCAAAACCTCTTCAAGTTTTTGATACAACGTTACAGCCAAGTTAAGGGCAGAAGGGTAATCAATAAAACTGGCTGGAATGATTTGAAATTCTTGAAAATCTAGATTATCACTACCATGTACTCCGCCATCAATCATACAAAAAATGCAGGTGGGAATGGTGAGATTTTGAGTCAACTGGTATTTTTGTTGCAGATAATAATAAATCGGCCAGTTTTGACTCAAAGCCCCAGCTTTCAAAATAGCCTGAGAAACGGCAATCAAGGTATTGCCTCCGAGTTTTGATTGACGTGGACTGTCATCAAGTTGGAGGAGTAATTGATCTAAGCCAGCTTGGTCGGTAGGATCTCGACCGATTAGAGCTGGAGCAATTGTTTGGTTGATGTGATTGACAGCCTGGAGAACGCCCCTACCCACCATCCTGGCTGAGTCATTATCGCGCAGGTCAGTGGTTTCAAACTGACCAGTGGAGGTACCAGTGGCTACGCTAGTAACAACTGCGGCTCCAGAATCTAACCACAAAGTCACTTCAAGGGTTGGAATACCTAGAGAGTCCAAAATTTCTTTGGCGGTTAAAGCTTGAATTGTGGCCATGTGTTATTTTAATTGGTTTTTAAACCAATCGACGAACGGAATTGGACTGGGATCAATCCCCTCTAACATACTAAGGTAAAAGTTAGCATAAGCCATGACAGTAATCAACTCGAAGGCTTGGGTGAGCTTGGTTTCAGATTTGAGTCGAACTTCAAAAGTTTCGATCTCATTTTGACCGACTACTTCTTGAGTTAGGGTCAGGCGTTTTTGAATTCTGGGCTCATATAAGTCAGAAGTAATAAAGATATAAAAATGGCTCAAAGCATTGCTTTTGGGAAACTTCAAACCTTCCATCAAATGATGGTTAATTTCCGGAACAACTTTGTAATCAGCGAAAATTTTGGCATTTTCATTAAATTGATTGGTGGCAACGTGGGCAGCACCGGTTAAAAAATCACTGACGATAAAAATTGGTCGGCGTTCCACACACTCGAAAGCGATAAGTTTAGCCAGATTTTCGGTTTGAGGGATTTCTGGCTTAAGTTGTTCTTCCTGAGCCATAATGGTTGTGAGAACTTCATCGACCTCGGCTTGAGTTAAACTAAAAACTCCAGCCTTAGCAAGTAAACCCACCAAACCAATGATGGCATAACCGATGGCCATTCTAGGTTGACCGGAAGGATTAAATTCTGGCTTAATAATATAACCAGGCCAGTTTTGAGCTTGAGCTAACTCAGCCAATTTACCACCAGCTGAGATAAACATGGCTTGAGCCTGTTTAATTTTGACTTCAGCAGCACAACTCAGTGTCTCCTCAGTACCTCCAGAATAGCTGGATAGAACCACCAAAGTATTTTCATCGGTGTAAGCTGGCAAATGGTATCCGTTGACAATTTCTAGTGGCACAAGGAGCCGATCTTTAAATAAATGTTTAGCCACATCAGCTCCGAGAGCCGAGCCACCCATTCCAGCTATTACCACATTACGAATTTCAGTTGTTGGAATAAAGTTTGTGGTTTGAACAGCTTGCCAAGCTTGTCTGACCTGATCTGCCAAAGCCTCAACCGATCCCAGAGCATTAGATTTATCCAGTTTGGCCATGGCGCTGCGATTATCAAGAATTGAGGGAGTTGACATAATTTTTTTGAATTTAAATTTTTAATCTAAAGCGTGAGTGTTAACTCCTTTACTCCAATCGATTTCGCTGTGAGCTGAGAGGAGAGTTTTTAATTTTTGTTTCATTTCGTCATAAACGGCTTGAGTTTTACCCTCAAACTTAACAGTAATGTAGGGGCCATTTTGGGAAGCCCGGACAATTGCCATTCTATCTGGTAAATCCACTCGAACTCCATCGATAGTGATGTATTTGCCATCAGGCCATAGTTTTTCAAAGTCAGCCTTGATGATAGTTTTAATAAACTCAAACTTAATCGCATCAGCCAAACCAAATTTAATTTCCGGACTGCTGACATATTTGCTAAGTTTGTCAACTGCCTGACTTAGGGTTTGATTGGTTCGCTCTAGATAGGCCAAGAGTCTCAAGCTGGCATAAGCCCCATCGTCATGACCATAAAAGTTGTCAGTAAAATAAATGTGACCAGAAAGTTCGCCTCCGAAAGGCGCCGCGGCTTCTTTAACTTTGGCCTTAATAAACGAGTGACCGGTGACCCACATGATGGGTTGGCCACCAGCCTCAACAATGGCGTCGGTCACTTGACGCGAGCAGAGAGTGTTATAAATGATGGGAGCTCCCGGCAGGGTATCTAAAACATCTTTGGCAAATAAAGCCACAATAGTGTCCATCCACAGAGTTTGGCCATGTTCATCTACCACTGCCATCCGGTCGCCATCAGTATCGTAGGCAAAGCCAATATCGGCTCCGGCTTTTTTAACTCCCTCGCCGAGTCTTTTTAAAACTTCCATCTCTGTGGGATCGGGTACGCCCATGGGAAAGTTACCATCCAACTGAGTATTTTGCTCAGTCACCTCGCAACCAGCAGCTCGAAAAATCTGAGGATAAAACATTCCTGAAGTGGTACAACAGGCATCCACCACCACTTTCCAGTTTTTTTGGAGTTTGAAGTGCTTTAAAAGGTGTTTTTGATATGATTCGAAGATAT
>DOZC01000013.1:0-4404 GCA_003518205.1 Minisyncoccota bacterium
AATTTTTTTGCCATCCAACCAGCGCACAATTTTGCCTTGGGTTTTGGCAGCGGCACTCAACTCAATCAGTTTGGCTCGAGAAGCCAGCTCATGCTCACCATGCAAGATCAACATAGCGCCATCATATCACTTATAAATTAAGGGTTTGATCTAAATTGAGCTAATCCAGTGCGCCGCCGCTAATCCAGCGAGCCGCCGCTAATCCAGTGTGCCACTAATCTAACGCGACAGCGCCGTGGCGTTTTAACCAGCCTCGATGTTGCGCATGAGCCGGGTCAAACTTTGCCACCAGAGTCCAAAAAGCCTGGGAGTGATTTAAATGAGTGCGATGCGCCAGCTCGTGAATGATGACGTAATCGATGATGGCCGGCGGGAAATTCACTAGTTTCCAGTTAAAATTCAAGTTGCCCTGACTACTACAGCTGCCCCATCGAGTTTGTTGAGCTCTCAGGGTAACTCGGGCATAAGTGGTTTCCATTTGAGTCGCCAAAGTTTTGGTTCGAGTCAGCAGATAATTTTCAGCCAACCGGTGAAGTTGCTGATTGAGCTGAGTGGCGAGTTTTTGTTGATGAGTTTTGAGATCAGGATTTTGCCAAGTATTGATGGCAACATATTGTTTGGTCAAAGTGATTTTGGGTGGTGACTGGAGATTTTGAGTGATTTTTAAGGGTAAATTTTGACCAAAAACCGAGATTAATTCAGGAATTAATGAGGCAGAAACTTGAGGCTTGGTTTTGCTAGCTTGTTTTTGGAGTTCAGCCAAAATCCAGTCAGCTTTGCTAGCTAAAAACTGCTCCAACAAAAACTTGGGCAGAAGTTTGGGAGCTACTACTCTCACTTTGCCGCGCTGTGTTACTCCAACACTAATTCGGCTAAAACTGCGACTGGGACGACGGTCATAGATAAAAGGTAAAGACATAAAGGTTGAAATTCAGAACGGGCATGAAGTTGGGCGAGCTATTGATGGTGGTAAGCTTTGAGCTAGTGTAAAATAGCCTGGTTGGGAAAGCCAGTCCTGGTTCTGAGTTCAGAAACCCGACCTCAGGAACTCTGAAACGGCCAGAGTGTTGGAATTGGTAGACAAGCACGTCTTAGAAGCGTGTGCTTTATCGCGTGAGGGTTCGAGCCCCTCCTCTGGCACAATATCTGATATCAGATTCCAGATTCTGGATATCAGATGATTTTAGATATTTGGCAGGCGGATTAAAAATTGCCCCAAAAAACCCGACTGATTAAGGTCGGGTCGTTGGCTTTCAGAACGTTCTTCCCGGTAAGGAGAAACCTTCTGAAGTGTTCCTACTATATCATATAAGTATTAAATATGTCAAACGCAAAACTCCCTGTGAACGCAAAACCCCCTGCCGGTTAAGGCAGGGGGTTTTGATCGCGGCTGGCGGCTACGACTGGCGGGCTGAATCAGCCCGCAGAAGTATAAATGCACGCGAGGGCCCATTCGCGTGCAACCTCAAGAAGACGGAATAATTCCGCCTCCTTGAGTATAAAAACAACAGTCGCCGCAAGGGCGACCAAAGAGGCGGCCATGGCCATCTCTGGCCATGACCCCCCCCGGTTTCTAAAAAAAGGCATTTTGCCTCCTTTCCTCCCAAACTCCCTGGTGGGAGATTTTTTGAAACACCAGGGGTGTTATCACCTCAACAGCTCATGGGAGTGGCTGGTGAGGGGGATAAAACAGTCGTAGCCGCCGACCAGATGACAAGTTTTAACTTCTCACCTACTCGGCAGCTACCACCTTATTTTTCTTCAAAATATCGTAGCCGCAGTTTTTCAAAGAGCTTTCAGATTAAATATCAGCTAAGCAATTTAGCTAATTTAACCTAAAAATCGCTATTTGAGCGATCTGTTTTTGGGTTGAATAAAATTCAACTTGAAACAGCCTATAATATAGCAGATACGCATCTAATATGCAAGTGGCAACGAAGATAATATTGACTAAAAAAACGACTTTAGGGGCTGGGATTGGCAAACTCCATGACGTTAGCGTCAGAGGTGTTGGCGCGGCCGGCGGCACGGTCATCGTAGCGCATCTCGGCCATCCACTGATTGACTGAGTCGGCCCAACTGCCATTGCTGCTGGGAGTATATTTGCGCATGATGAGTTCTGGAGTGGTCAGGCCTCTATCAATGTAATTGGCTTTGAGTTCTTTACCGGCTCGCTCAAAGTTGGCTTCAAAATTGGGAAAAGCCAATGTTCCGCGTTTGTGAATCCCAAACCCCAAACAATTGTAAGTGTTTTCTGGAGCGGTTTTGCAGAGATTACTTTCCTGCATGGCAATAGCTGGCAAGAGACGGAAATCAAAGTCATAACGATCAGCAATTTCCACAAAAACCTGACCAAAATGATCGTAAGGTAAAAGGGGTGATTTATATCTTTCCAAAAACTTTGCCACAATGGCGGCTCGACCATCATGGCTTTCAGCCTGAGCACTCAATACAGCTGGGGCGGCGGCAATTTTTTGGGAATCAGCAGAAGTCAAAAGAGTTGGGGTGAGCGGGGTCACCATTACCCATTGCCACAACCAAAGACTACTACCAAAGATGACGAGCAAACTCCCCAGACACCAACTAATGGCTGCAGCTAAGTTGGGAATTAATGATTTTGAGCAAGCCATATCCGTCAGTATAGCCCAACTGGTCATTTTCCTCAAGTTGTGTTATCCTAAACAACTAAACTTTAGATAAACTTTAGAGTCAAAAAGGAATCAAAAATAGTGAAATATTTCCCAACAAGGGCTTTGTGCTTTGGACTGGTAGGGCATCAAGATCAGCGATCTTGGTGGGGGGTTGGGTTTGGGATGGGACTGGGAGTTTTGATTTGGCTGCTGGGTTGGAGTTTGGCAATGCCAGTTAATGCTCAGACTTCTCAAACTTTGTCGGCTGCGGTGTTGGGAGTGCATGTGCTTAATCCTCAAGAAATCACTGAGGCCAAAACTTTGGTAGATATTAAACCCAGTGATCAACAATGGCATTATTTGACCATACCCTTAACTTTGGCAGATTTGACCAAAAAAGCTGAGTGGCAAGAGTTTTTTTCCCAAGCCAAAAGCCAACGCATGATTCCGATTGTGCGATTGATGACTAAGTTTGAAAATGGCAGCTGGAAAGTGCCAACTCGACGGGATGTGATTGAGTTAACTGAGTTTTTAAGTGCCCTGGAGTGGCCAACGGAGCAAAAATTTGTGATTGTGTTCAATGAGGTTAATCACGCCAATGAATGGGGTGGCCGAATTGATCCGGCAGAATATGCCGCGATATTGAGATTTACAGCCAACTGGCTTCACACCGAAAATCAAAACTTCGCGGTTTTACCAGCCGCGATGGATTTGGCGGCTCCCAATGGAACTCAAACTCGAGAGGCCTTCAGTTATTTAACAGCCATGTTGGCTGCTGATTCGGAAGTTTTTAGTCAAATCGATTTTTGGAACTCACATTCTTATCCCAATCCGGGTTTTAGTTCTGCCCCCACCAGGGTGGCGGTGAATTCGTTGCGAGGTTTTTGGTTTGAACTAGAGTTTCTCAAAAAACACACCAATCGTGATTTCCGGGTTTTTATTACTGAAACAGGCTGGGCAGATTCCTCCAGTACCAGACGACGTCTGAGTGATTATTATACTTACGCTTTAAAAAACATTTGGTCTGATCCTAGGGTTATTGCGGTGACGCCATTTGTGCTCCGTGGCGCTCCAGGTCCATTTGCGGCTTTTGGATTTTTGGATCAAAACAATCAACCCACCAATCAATATCGATCATTGCAACAAGCCCTGCAGCGGATAGATCAGAGCTAGTACAATGACGCCAACGCCACCCCGTACTTTGATGAAAACTCCCAAAAAATCTCCATCTTCGCTAATGCTGCCCATCTTGGCTTTAATCATGGTGCTCAATGCCTTGAGTTATGGCATGATCATTCCCCTAACTTATCCTTTGGCGGAAAAATTTGGCTTAGGACCAACGGGGTTGGGATGGCTGATTGCAAGTTTTTCACTAGCGCAGTTTTTGGCTACTCCAGTGATAGGCAGATTGTCAGATCGATTTGGTCGTAAGCCGTTATTGTTATTGAGTGTCTTAGGTTCGGCTATCTCAATGGTTTTATTGGCTTTAGCTCAGGCAGCCCCAATGTTGTTTTTGGCGCGAATTTTTGATGGCATCACTGGCGGCAATAACTCAGTGGCTCAAGCTGCCATTGCCGATGTGACTCCAGAAAAAGATCGAGCCAAAGCTTTTGGGATGTTGGGAGCGGCTTTTGGGTTTGGGTTTTTGTTTGGACCAGCAATCGGCGGTTTTTTGGGAGGAATAAGTTTTGCTTTGCCATTTTGGTTTGCAGCTGGGCTGGCAGGTTTGGCGGTCATATTGGGTTTAATTTTTTTCCCGGAAACATTGCGCCCC
>DOZC01000013.1:4506-5308 GCA_003518205.1 Minisyncoccota bacterium
CGCCGAACCGTGAAACTTGAGCAGTTATTTCATGGCAAACAATTGATTTTGGCTTTATTTTCTCCAGCATTGGGTAGTTTGTTTTTACTGACTTTGTTAATTTCAGCAGCTCAAAGCAGTTTTATTGTTGGAGCGCAAACTATTAGTTTTGATGTTTTAAAACTCACCTCATCACAATTTGGATTGATTTTAACTGTGGTGGGATTGGTGAGTGTAATCATGCAAGTCGGAGTCATTAGAGTTTTGCTTAAGATCTTTAAACGTCAAGAATTTTTACTGACTTTGGCTTTGATTGGCTCTGTTGTTACTTTAGTGGCTTTATTTTATTTTCATCAAAATTTAAATTGGTTAATATTTTTGAATATTTTTTACACCATTTTCGCGAGCCCTGGCATGCCGGTGATTTCCGGGCTGATTTCCCAGCGAACTCAAACTGAGGATCAGGGTTTAGGTTTGGGTTTAAATCAAGCCTACATGGCGATGGGAATGATTATCGGTCCCCTATTGGCGGGGTTGGTAGCCGAAACCGGGTTGAGTCATGTCTTTTTGTTGTCAGCCGGCCTGTTGGTCTTGGGGTTAGTAGCGGCTAAAAATTTGTTTGTTAAAGTTAAGCCGGTGAATTTATAAAACTGGAAGGTTTTTTTAACCAAATGGTTTTTTTTATCAATTCAGCCTCAGAACCTAGTCAGTCAGTTGTTCTGATCAAAAAATAGTATAAAATCGAAGCTAGCGTGCGGGTGTCGTATAGTGGTTAGTATTTCTCCCTTCCAAGGAGACGGCGACGGTTCGATTCCGTTCACCC
>DOZC01000003.1:0-16292 GCA_003518205.1 Minisyncoccota bacterium
TGCCACTTTTGGCTCTGGGAATTTTTGGATTAAGCAGTTTTTTTAGCTTGCAGCGGTCGATGATATTTTGGGAAAAAATTCCACTCTTAGCTCTAGCTCAATTTCCTTGGCGTTGGTTAAGTATCGCCAGTTTAGGTTTGGCCTTGGGAATTGGAGCTTTAGGAGCCTTGACCCCCAAAGTCTGGTGGCGAAGTGGGTTGCTTTGGTTGGTTTTTGGGAGTTTGTTTTTAAGCAGTAGCTATTTTCAACCAGAATTTTTCTTAAGTGATAATCAAGGACTTTATTATACCGATCCAATCAAAATTCAAAACTCCATGAGTGATATTCTTCCAGACTACATTCCCAAACAAATGGCTGCCAATCTCACTCCTCCTCCAAATCTGTGGTTAAATCCAGACCTGAAATCTACCGATGTAGAAGTTATAGTTAATCGAACCCATGAGAAGTTACTCCGAGTCACTCAAAGTCAACCAATTCAACTCGAGTTAGCGGTGGCTGATTTTCCGGCTTGGGGAATTGAGTTGGATGGCCAGGCAATTGAAAAATCTGTTGGTGAATTAGGAAATATTAGTTTGATTGTTCCAGCCGGAAGTCATTTGGTTGGAGTGGTTTGGCAAAGTACTCTCCTTGAGCAAGTAAGTAATTTTGCTAGTTTGATCGGATTTGGTCTGGTTTTGGCGCTGGGGCTTCAGACGACGGAACCAAAACTGTCAAAATTCAACAAAAATCGGTTTAAAAGTTAACTTGTTTCTATGTCATCAACTCCCATCACCATCACCGAAGTTCAGGCTGTCAAACAAAAAACCGTTTCGGGAGTAATATCATTTTTTTTCCGCACGGCGCTAATTCAAGGAATTGGTTTGGCAACAGCTTTAATTTTAAGTGCTTTTTTGGCTCCAGAAGATTTTGGAATCTATGGCTTTGTGACTCAATTGATTGGGCTGTTGGTTTTCTTTTCAGATGTAGGTTTGGCAGCTTCCTTGGTGCAAAAGCCAGAAGAACCAACTGTGATTGACTATCGAACTGCTTTTACCACTCAACAAATTCTATCGTGGCTAATTGTGCTGCTTTGCGGTGGTTTGATTTTAATTCCAGCTGTGAGTACCAAAATCGGTTCGGCCGGCACCTGGGTTTTGATTAGCCTGGCTTTGTCTTTTCCTTTAGCTAGTTTAAAAACTATTCCTTCGATTATGTTGGAACGAAAACTGGATTTTAATCGCTTGGTGCTACCTCAGATTTTTGAACAATTAGTTTTTAATGGAATTCTAATAGTCCTGGCCTGGAAGGGTTTGGGAGTTTTGGCATATGCTTACGCTATCATTGCTCGCTCGATTACGGGAGTAATTGCTATGACTCTAATTCAAAGTTGGCCGTTTGGTTGGGCTTTTGACAAAGCAGCCTTAAAAACTTTATTGTCTTACGGTTTGAAATTTCAACTCAATGATTTTTTGGCCAGAATTAAGGATCAACTTTTCTTTTTAGCCTTAGGAGCTTTCTTGCCTATTAGAGACTTTGGCTACATGCAGTGGGCAAAAAACTGGTCGCTTTATCCGTACAATTTAACCGTTCAAAATATTATGTCGGTAACTTTTCCGACTTTTGCCAGGTTACAACATGATGTCTTATTACTCAAAAAGGCCATTGAAAAATCAATCTTCTTTATTAGTTTGTCAATTTTCCCGATTTTAGTAGCTATGGCGATGTTGATTGGGCCTCTAACTGTGGTGGTGGAAAAATACCATAAATGGCAACCATCAGTGCCGAGCTTTATTTTATTTGCTTTGAGTATTGGGTGGGCGGCGATTTCAACACCTTTGGTGAATACCCTCAATGCCATCGGCAAAATTAATGAGTCACTGAAGTTGATGATGATTTGGACTGTTTTAACCTGGGTTTTAACTCCACCTTTAGTTTGGTGGTTTGGTTTTACTGGAGTAGCCATCTCGGCATTTATAATTTCATTTACTTCGATTTTACCGGTGATAAGTGTTAAAAAAATTGTCCCCGTAGCGATTTGGCCTCAAGTCAAAGTTCCTTTGATTGCTAGCTCTGGCATGGCCCTGGTGGGTTGGTGGGGCCAATCTCTTTGGAGCACAAATCTGAGTTGGCTACTTTTAGGAGGTGTCATTTTGGCAACGTGTTATGTTGGAATGGCTTTTCTGGTGGGCGGCAACCAAATTTTGACTGAAATTAAATCCTTGAAAACCGCCAAAGCCGAAACCAAATAAAACTCAATCCCATACTCAAAATTGCTTTAGATACCAAGATCTAATTGTCAGTTAAGCCCAAGCTATACTACACTGATGTCTGAAGGCTTCAAATGAGTTCCAAAAAACCCCAACTTTCAGTTGTTTTGAATGTCAAAAATGCGGCGAAGATTTTACCGAGAGCTTTAGAATCGGTGTCATTTGCGACTGAAATCATCGTGGTAGATATGGAGAGCACTGATAAAACAGTAGAGGTTGCAAAAAGCTTCAATGCTAGAATTTTTTCTCATCCAGATGTGGGTTATGCTGATCCAGCCCGTAATTTTGGCCTGAGCCAGGCAAAATTTCCCTGGATTTTAGTTTTGGATGCTGACGAAGTAGTTTCAACCTCGCTGCAACACAAAATTTTAGAGTTAATTTCTGAACCGACAGCTGATGTTTATTGGTTACCTCGCCAGAACTTGTTTTTTGGTCATTGGCTCAATAAAGCTGGTTGGTGGCCCGATCATCAGCCGAGATTGTTTCGCCGGGGCATGGTTTCTTGGGCAGTTGGAGTTCATCGCATGCCAGACATCAAGGGGTTAGAGTTACGTTTGGCAGTCAAACCAGAATGGGCCTTACTTCACACTAATTACGTGAGTGTTGACCAGTTTGTGGCCAAACTCAATCAGTACACTTCGCTTCAGGCCAAAGAAGCTATCCAAGAAGATCCTCAGTCCGCTTTGGTTGCCAGTCAAACTTCAGTTTTACTTAAGAGTTATTTTGATGAATTACTCAAGCGCTGGCTGGCTTTGCGAGGCATTGACGACGGTTTGCATGGTACGGCTGCAGCTTTTTTGCAAGCTAACTATGAGCTGATTAAACAACTTAAGCTTTGGCAACTTGCCGGTTTTCCACCTACCATCAATGATCAAAAAGATTCAGAGCGAGTGATTCGCCAATTTCAAGCAGATTTGAATTATTGGTTAGCGGACTGGCACTTGGAACACTCGAGTGGCTTGATCAAAATTTTTTGGTGGATCCGCCGCCGCTTGAAGTTTTAAATTAAGTTATAATGATCAAGTTATGGACCTGATCTCAATTGTTATCGTTAACTATAACACTCCTCAAGATATTCGAGGTTGTTTGGACTCTTTGTTTCAAGTCAAAACTAGTGATTTTAAATTTAACGTAATTGTGGTGGATAACGGTTCAAAAAAATCGCTACAACTTTCGAGTAAATACCTTGATCATGGAGTGCATTTGTTACGAAGTGAGTCAAATTTGGGTTTTACTGGCGGCAATAATTTAGGTATTAGCCATGCCATCAAGGCATATCAATCAGATTATGTCTTACTGCTCAACTCGGATACTGTAGTAGCTCCTGATTTTTTAAGTTTTCTTTATCATCAGCTAAAAACTAATCCCAAAGCAGGTTTGGCGGCACCTAAAATTTATTTTTATCAAGGTTTTGAATTTTTTAACAAAAGTTATCCTAGCACTGATAAACACCGAGTGATTTGGTATGCTGGGGGCAGTGTTGATTGGGTCAACCTTGCCTCATTTCATCGAGGGGTGGACGAAGTTGATCGTGGTCAATTTGACCAACTAACTGAAAGTGATTTTGCCACTGGTTGTGGAGTTTTAATCAGACGAGAGTTAATTGAGCGAGTGGGAATTTTGGATAAAAGGTTTTTTCTTTATTCCGAGGACGTGGATTATTCTCTTCGAATTAAACGAGCCGGATTTTCGGTGTTGTTTGTTCCAGAGTCTGTGATTTGGCATAAGGTGGGTCGTTCTAGTGGTGGCGCAGGTTCCAGATTGCAGCAATATTACCAAACTCGAAATCGAATTCTGTTAACTTTTAAACATGGACCATTAGTAGCTAAAATTACCGCAGCGAGACTGATGATTCAGTGGCTTTTGAGCGGTAATATGACTGAGCGGCAGGCCGTATTGGATTTTATTTTTGGTCGGTTTGGAAAACAAACTATAGTTTAAATATGTCAACTTCAAAAACCCCCGCCATTACTGCTGTGATTATTGCTCGCAACGAGGCTCAAATGTTGCCAAATTGTCTCCAAACCCTGAAGTGGTGCCAGGAAGTTTTAGTTATCGATAATGGTTCAACTGATAAAACAGCTATCCAAGCAGAAAAATTTGGAGCTGAAATCATCACTATCAATTACGACTCCTTTGCCAAACTTCGCAACGAGGCTCTCAAACGAGTGAAGACTCCTTGGTTGATTTACATTGATGCTGATGAGCGAGTTTCTCCGGCTTTGGCTCGAGAAATTTTAGTTACCATAGAAACTCAAAAAACCGAATCTCAACTAGCAGCTTTAGCTTTTAACCGAACCAATATTTTTTATGGTCATCCAATGTTGGCTGGAGGTTGGCAAGAAGATGTGGTGCCGAGAGTTTTTAAAACCACGGCTTTAAAATTTTGGACCGGCATGGTTCATGAAACACCTCATTTTGAGGGAGATCAATTATTACTTCAACAACCCTTGATACATTTGACTCATCGATCAACCGCTGATGGACTTTTAAAAACCGCAACTTGGACTCATCGAGAAGCCCAACTCCTTTATGAGAGTAATTTGCCTCCAGTGACACTTTTAACTTTACTTCGAAAAACTTTAGCCGAAATTTGGCGTCGCGCCATTGTAAAAAAAGGTTATCGAGACGGTCAAGTGGGCTGGATTGAAGCTCTAATTCAAGGCATGAATAAAATGTTGATTTACATTCAAGTTTGGGAGTTGCAGCAAAAACCCAGTCTGAATCAACAATATGATCAATTTGACAAACAACTAATCACTGATTGGCAAAATTACCCTGATTTATTATGAAAATTTGTCTTTTTTCACCATATGTTCCCAAACACTTGGGTGGAGGAGAAAAATATCTTTTTGATGTAGCCGCCATTTTATTGAAGCTTCATCATCAGGTTTTTTTGGCTGTAGCTTCAGCTAAAAAACTGACTGAAGTAGAAAAACAACAGATTAGGCTGAAATATCAGGCTTTTATTAGCCAAGACTTAACTGAATTACAAATAACTGAGGCTCCTTTGTTTGAATCAAAATCAGGCTGGCAAAAATTGCTTTGGACAGCTCAATTTGAGGTGTTGTATTACCAAACTGATGGGAGTTTATTTTTTAGCTTAGCTCGAAAAAACATCCTTCACCTGCAAATTCCTTTTACCTCACCTAAAAATCATTGGGTGGATCGGTTAAAACTTTTAAATTGGCCAACCAAGAATGCTAATTCGGAATTTACGCGTCAAGTAGTTTCAAAAGCCTGGAAAACCCCAATTCAATTTGTTCATTATCCAATGATCCAACCATTATTGCAGCCTTCAGAAATTGCCGTTTGTCTTCAAGCTAAACAGCCAATTATTTTGAATGTTGGTCGTTTTTTTCGGCAATTGCATTGTAAGCATCAAGAAATCTTAGTTCAAAGTTTTACTCGACTTTGTCAACAGTTTCCTCAAGTTCTTCGAGGTTGGAAGCTGGTTTGTATCGGAACAGTGGAAGATGAAGCTTACGCTACCGAAATCAAGGCTTTGGCAAAACATTTTCCTGTTGAGTTTATCCACGATGCTTCAAGAGAAAAATTGATGACATACTATAAAAAAGCCAGTATTTATTGGCATGCCACGGGTTTTGGGGAGAATCCTCGAAAAAATCCGGAAAAAATGGAACATTTTGGTATTAGTACCGTTGAGGCCATGAGTGCTGGAGCCGCCCCAGTTGTAATTGGACAAGGAGGTCAACTCGAAATTCTTCGCGATCTCCCAGCTTGGAGTTGGCAAACCCAGGCTGAATTAGAAGCCAAGACTTTGACTTTGATTAAAAATCAACCTCAACTCCGCACAGTTCAGCTCCAGGCTATTAAGGCGGCCAAATATTACAGTCCAGAACGTTTTGCAGAAACCCTCAAGAAAATGTTAGCATAGACTATGTCATTTTCTCCTCCAGTAAGTGTCGTGATTCCCAATCACAATGGCGTGAGGTTGCTTGAAAAGAATCTTCCAGCTGTGTTCAAAAGTTTGCGAGCTGGCGATGAGTTGGTCTTAATCGATGATGCTAGTACAGATGAGAGTGTGCTTTGGATCAAAACGAAGTTTAACTGTCAGCAAATTCCTTCTTTTTTTTCAGAGACAGAACTTTGGCAGGGAAGTAATTCAAAAATTACTTTGAAATTATTAGTTAATTTAAAAAATCGCCGCTTTGGAATGAGTTGTAATCGAGGAGTAGAGGTAGCGACTCATGATTATATTTTTTTGCTCAATAGTGATGTGGTGCCTCAATCAGATGTTTTGACGCCACTTTTGGCACACTTTGACCCAGAAAAAAACGGTGATCTAGTTTTTGGGGTAGGTTGTTTAGAAGTTGACTCTACTGACAATACGAGTCAAGCCGGCAAACAACAACTTTGGTTTGAGCGAGGATTATTTTTTCATTCCAAGGCCTCAAATTTTAATTCAGGTGAAACTGCTTGGGTAACTGGCGGTAGCGGTTTGTTCTCCAAATCCAAATGGCTGGCGATTGGAGGTTTTAATGCCATCTATTATCCAGCTTATTGGGAAGATATTGACCTTTCATTTCAAGCTCGAAAACGGGGTTGGAAAGTTTTATTCGAAGCCAAAGCCAGAGTTGAGCACAATCACGAAACCACCAATCAAACAATTTTTGGCCAAAAAAAGATTGCTGAAATGAGTTGGCGAAATGCTAAAAAATTTACTTGGAGAAATGGTAATTTTTGGCAAAAACTGGCCTTTTTATTGTGGCAACCTTACTGGTGGTGGAAATATCAAGCAATGGCAATCACTTAAATGCAATTTGTGATCCAACAACTCAAAGCTCAAATTTGGTTAATTGGCCTTTTATTTTTAACGATTGGCTTGAGAGGGTTTCAGTTGGGACAAACTCCTCATGGTTTAACCTGGGACGAAGCAGCTATTGGTTATAACGGTTTTGCAATCATAACTACTCGTCGAGATGAATGGTTACACCGACTTCCGATTTCGTTTCAATCCTTCGGAGACTACAAATCACCCCTGGCGATTTATCTGAATGGAGTTTTTACAACCATCCTAGGATTGGGTTTAACGCCTTGGGCGATTCGATTGCCGTTTTTTTTGAGTGGGGTGGTTGGGGTGATGGGATTTTACTTTCTCACCAATGAGGTCTTAATTTGGCTGGGTGAAAAAAACCCCCACTCTCGAAAATTTCTCAGCCTCGGCTCGGCTTTTTGGTTGGCAATTTCACCTTGGCACCTTCATTTTACACGAACCGGGTTTGAATCTGGTTTGGCTTTAACTTTGCTAATTTTAGGCTTATTGGGGTGGATTAAAGGTCTAAATACCAAAAAAATTTATTGGTGGCTGTTTTCAGGTATAAGTTTGGTAGCCAGCTGTTATGCCTATCACAGTGCTAAATTAGTAGTTCCTTTATTGGGAAGTTACTTCCTGGTCTTATCATGGCGAAATATTTGGCAACAGCGAAACAAAATTTGGTTGCCAGTTCTGATTTCAGCCGGTGGTGTCATGCCGCTGATTTTTGATGCTATTTGGGGGTTGGGTTTAGTTCGAGCCGGAACTCTGATTTTTAGTCAAGCTCATTCTCCAATTGAATTTTGGCAAATGTTGCTTAAAAATTTAAATCAGCAACTTGGAATCGGATTTTGGTTTCAGGGTGCCACCAACACCCTGAGACATGGTGACGGGGTTTTTGGGGTTTTATATTGGTGGGATTTAACCGCTTTGGGATTTGGGGTTTGGCTGATAGGCCGTAAAATTTTAACCCAACAAGTTTTTAACCCAGTTGAAAAATTAGCCCTCATGGGGGTGGTTTGGACTGGAATTGGTTTGTTACCGGCAGTGTTGGGAGCTGAAGTGCCTCACCCTAATCGGGCTTTATTGGCAGTTACTGGTTTGGGCTGGTTGATAGGAGCGAGTTGGTTGGTTTGGTTAAAACAACTGCGATCTGGGTTAGTTTTTCGAGCCAAAATATTGATTTTGGGGGGTTATTTAATTTGTTTAGGCCTTTATCAGTGGCACTACTATACAGTTTTTGCCAAAACCAGTTCTGAAGCTTTTTTTGATGGATATTTTGAAGCAGCCTCACGAGCTGTAACTTTGGAAAAGCAATCCCCAACTGAGACTTCAATCGATAAAATTTTGTTTACGAGCCAGTATGGCCAACCCTATATTTTTGTTTTGTTGGCCAGAAAAACCAATCCAATTTGGTATCAAGGGGGAGCATTAATAAAATATGAATTTAGTGATCGAATTACAGTGGGTGATTTAAATCGGGGTCACACCTTGGTTGTGGCCAGCTCTAAAGATGAGTTGCTAGAAGCAAAGGCTGATGAAGTTATAACTGATGTGGCAGGAGTTGTGAAATTTAAAATTTTTTATCCTCATCCAATCTATGAATAATTTTTTAATCAGATTACCGCAAATTCGAAAATTTTGGCTCTGGACCAGTTTGTTTTTGGTGATCATGGGGTTGGCAATTTGGCTGCGATTCAGCCAATTAACTCAAATTCCACCCGCACCATATTGGGAAGAAGTGGCTTTAGGATATGACGCTTATAGTTTAGCTCAGACAGGTAAAGATCATCACGGTCACGCTTGGCCTGTGGCAGCTTTTGAATCATTTGGAGATTGGAAGCCCAGTGGTTATTTTTATGCTGCCATGGTGAGTTTAAAACTTTTTGGTTTTTCACTTTGGTCAATCAGATTTCCGGCCACGGTGGCTGGAGTTATATTTGTGAGCTTGATGGGACTGAGTGGCTGGCTGGCTTGGCGTTTTTGGCAAATTGGCTCGCGTCAACTCTGGCTATTTTTGTTAGCTTTAGCGGCAATTTGTCCTTGGGCAATTATATTTAGTCGAGCAGCCTGGGAGGTCATGTTGGCCACAAGTTTATTTTTAGCGGCACTGATTTGTTTTTGGTGGTCGATTATGAGCTGGAGTAAAAAATCAAATCAAGTTTTTTTTGCTAGTGGCTTAAGTTTAATTTTCGCGATTTTGAGCATGTATACCTACCACGCTCTCAGACTCATTACACCACTTATGTTTGGTTGGACTTTAAGTTGGTGGTTTTGGCAGAGTGATAAAAAGGCTTTTTGGCAAACTTGGCAGCGTCAAAAAATCCCAACCATAATTTTTGGAACTTTAGCTTTAGTGATAACGATTGGGCTGTTGAGCCCAATTTTGCAAAACTTAACCTCGCCAATAATTAGACAACGTTTTGCTGAAACCAGTATTCTTAATTCAATTGAACCGATTTTAGCTAGTAATACCGCCAAAGCCGAGGCCGGGAATACTCTTTTAGCTCGATTGATTTATCATCGATATTGGTACCAACTCCAACTGATCGTAACTCAATATTTAAAACACCTTAATCTTGACTTTCTTTTTATTCACGGAGATGTTAATCCACGCCACTCAGTTCAATTTTTTGGTCAACTTTATTATCTCGATGCAATTTTTATAGTTTTAGGAGCTGGGGTGCTTTGGAAAAAACATCGAAATTGGGCAATATATTTAGGTGGTTGGTGGTTGATTGCGACTTTACCGGCAGCTTTAACCACTGCAGCCCCTCACGCCTTGAGGTCACTCGCAGCATTGCCGGTTTGGTTATGGCTGACTGCTTGCGGAGTAAATTGGCTAACCCAAAAATGGCGTTGGGCATTGGGGTTGATTGTTTCAGCCTACGCTTTGAGCTTGATGTGGTTTTGGTCGGCTTACACTTTGATTTATCCTCAAAATTTCGGTACAGAGTGGCAAATGGGTTACTGTGAAATGTATCAAGCCTTGGCTCAAGCCATGACGTATTCACCCAAGTTGCCAGTTTATGTCACTCGAGCTCAAGGTCGACCAGCTATGTACTATTGGTATTGTCAAAAAATTGCGCCAAAACGAGTTCAAGCCGCTGAAGGTCAGGTTTTAAAAGATCAAGCTGAATTTTTGAGCTTTGAACAGCTGAAATTTATCAATCGAGTTGATGAGGTTCCTACCACTCCGGCCTTAGTGGCTGCCACTGCCACGGAGTTGCTGCCAAAATTTCCAATTCATTTGCTTTATCAATCACCAAGTTGGCAAATTTGGCAGCAATAATTTTGTCTTTGACAGATGATACAATCATAACTTACCCATGACTTTACTTGAACAGCTTGAGCAGCAACTCAAAACAATTTGTCATCAGGCATTTCCTGATCTGCCGAACTTTGTCCCGGAAATTCGTCGTCCAACTCAAACAGGAATTGCCGATTTTAGTAGTTCCGCGGCTTTAATGCTTTTTGGTCAACTATCACCAACTGCTAAAGCCAACTTCTCAACACCAACAGCTCTAGCTGAATTTTTAAAACAGCAACTCGAAAAAATAAAACTCGATTCAAACTCTGTTTTTAAAAATCTTGAAATCACTGTGGCGAGCCCAGGTTTTATTAATTTTATCTTGCCTCCAGCTCACTATTTACAGTTGTTGAATTCGTTGAAACAGACTTCAAAATTACTGACTCAAACAACTAAACCTCAAAAGTATTTGGTGGAATATTCATCGCCCAATATTGCCAAACCTTTTACAGTTGGACATTTGCGATCCACAATTATTGGCCAATCTATTGCCAATTTGCTTAAAGCTGCAGGACATCAAGTATTTCGCGACAATCATGTGGGAGATTGGGGAACCCAATTTGGCAAGCAAATTTACGCGATTAAAACCTGGGGTAATGAGACAGAGCTGGATCAAAGCCAAAATCCGGCTAAAGAATTAGTCACCCTCTATGTTAAATTTCATCAAGCAGCTGAAACAGACTCAACTCTAGAGGATGCAGCTCGAGCATGGTTTCAAAAACTCGAAACCGGTGATCCCGAGGCAAGAAGATTGTGGCAAAAATGTATTGATTGGTCGTGGAAAGAATTTGATCGAATTTATCAAAAGCTAGAGGTGACTTTTACTGAAAATAAGGGTCGAGGTTACGGAGAGTCTTTTTTTGAAACTCAAATGGCTGCGGTGGTGGCCGAAATTAAAGCCAAAAAACTTTTGACTTCCAGTCAAGGTGCGGAGTTGGTTTTTTTCCCCAATGACCAGTTTCCGCCTTTGATGATTACAAAAAAGGATGGCAGTTCCTTGTATTCAACTCGTGATTTGGCCACAGATAAATTTCGCCTATCTCACTATGGCAAAGATGTAATCATCATCAATGAAGTTGGGGCTGAACAACAGCTTTACTTTCAACAACTTTTCGCTTTGGAGCAACTTCTAGGTTGGGTTAAACCAAACCAGAGAATTCACATTAAACATGGTTTAATCAGATTTAAGACCGGCAAAATGTCTACCAGGAAAGGCAATGTGGTTTGGCTAGATGAAGTTTTAACTGAAGCGTTTGCTCGAACCCAAACCATTGCTGGTCAGCGTTTAATCGAAACAGAGCTGTGGAAAATTGCTCTGGGAGCCATAAAATGGAATGATCTCAAACGCAACTGTGAACAACCTATTAGCTTTGATTGGAATGAAGTCTTGAGACTTGAAGGGAATTCTGGTCCCTATCTTCAATATGCCTATACTCGGTGCTTAAGTGTTCTAACTCAAGTTAAAGCCAACCAAGATTTGGAAATCCTAACCTGGCCTGAGACTGCTACTGATCAAGATTTAAACCTCCTCAAAAAGATTATTCAATACGATGAGTCGGTAATGAGAGCCACTGAGCATCTTGCACCTCATTTTGTTTGCACCTATTTATTTGAATTAGCTCAAACTTTTAACAGTTGGTATGCTAATCATTCGGTTTTAAAAGCTCCCACACCTCAATTACAAAATCTTCGCTGGCAGCTTGTTAAGTTAGTGGCTCGAGTTTTAAAAGAAGGTTTGGAGTTGCTAGGAATTGCTGTACTCGAAAAAATGTAGCGAACTGAGGTATAGTGGATTCACTATGTGGTGGGAGCAAATTTTTAAATCTCGCTCGATCTGGGTGGGCTGGGTTTTAGTTTTGATTTTAGGTTTTAGTTTGCGATTTTGGCGCTTGGGTCTTGTGCCGGTAGGAACCTATTGGGATGAGACTGCAATTTGGTTGGATGCTAAAACCCTTGCTAGTACCGGACATGACATTCATGGCAATACCATTTTTCAAGCAATTTTTCCTTCTTACGGTGATTATAAATTACCGGTTTATATTTGGTTGGCCACAGCCAGTGTGGCGGGATTTGGGTCAAGTTCTTGGGCAGTCAGACTTCCCAGTGCCCTAGCAGGTCTCGGTAGTTTAGTTTTGATAGCTGTTTTATGGCAAGAATTAATTTCAAACCAAAAAAACTCAGAAAAATTTGTTTGGCATTGGGGTGGATTAATAGCTGCCGCCATTTTAGCCATCAGTCCATGGAGTCTGCAGTTTTCTCGAACGGCTTTTGAGGGTCATGTGGGTCAGTTTTTACTGGGAATTTCAGTTTGGCTGTTGCTAAAAGCCCGAAAAAATTGGTGGTATGGCCCCGCCAGTGCAGTTTTTGGAGGGTTAGCGGTTTACAGTTATTATTCAGTTAGATTTGTTTGGCCGGTTCTATTGATGACATTGATGAGTTTTTTCTGGTTAAAACAACTTCCATTTGGTTCAGTTCTAACTTCAAAATGGTATCAGTGGCTAAAGTTTGGACTTAATCTTGGGTTAACCAGAATTGCTGTCATGGGTTTAATTTTTTTGGCTTGTCTCTGGCCTTTGGTTAAATCCCCTCTGGCTCGTGAGGCTGACCAATTTAGGCTTAGCACTAGTTCAGTTTTAACTCTTAAGGATTGGCCGGTGGTTTCTAATCAACTTCGAGAGCAAGCCGGAAATCACATTTGGGATCGAGTTTTTTATCATCGCAACTGGTTGTTGCTTCAGTCTTTATTAGTCAATTATTCTAAGCAATTTGACTTAAACTACCTTTTTTTTACTGGTGATCCCAATCTCAGACATGGTACTGGACAAGTGGGTTTGTTTTATTGGTGGTTGCTCCCATCGCTTTTAATGGGAAGCTATTGGTGGCTGACTCGTCGACCGCTAATGGGTTTGTTTTTGTTTGTTTGGTGGTTGATAGCACTTTTACCAGCCTCAGTTCCCACAGATGTACCTCACGCCTTGAGATCTTTAAATGCTCTATTACCGATAACCTTAATTTTGGCAGCTGGAGTTGCGATTTTTATGGATGTTTGGTTAAAGCAAATTCCTGATTTTAAAAAACGCCTTGGTTCAAACTGGAGCTGGTTAGCTATTTCGATTTTAATAATCGGCGTGATTTTTTGGAACCTGGGGACATACTTGCGGGATTATTACGGGGCTTATGCTGAGCGTTCTGCTGTGGCTTGGCAGGGAGGCTATGCTGATTTGGCTCAAAAAATTATTTCTCTGAATCAAATTTCAGCCACCACCTGGATTGAAACTAAAGATGAAAAATTTTATTTGTGGCTGATGTTATTGCTTGACCAATCAGCTCAATCATCTTTACCAAAGCTTGAAAAAAATTATCTTTTTACTCAAATTGGACCGTATCAAATTAATCAAGTTGATTGGAAAGCAGTAGTTTATGATCAAACTCCAATGCTGGTAGTCATGCCCACCGAAGCCTTAAATTTAGAAATTCAAAATCGCCAACTTCAACCTTCCTGGATTGAGGTCAAACGCAGCTATCCTAACTCCACATCTTATAGTATTGCGGCGTTTCGATGGCCCAGTCAATATGATTAATTTTAAATCTCCTCAAGTTTTACTCAGTTTAATTACAATTTTAGCTATTGGTTTAAGATTTTGGCAGCTTGATACTTTACCGTCACAACTTAATCGAGATGAGGCAGCACTTGGTTATAATGCTTTTTTGTTAGTTCAGACTGGTCAAGACGAATGGGGTAAACCCTGGCCATTAGTTCTTGAATCTTTTGGTGATTACAAATTACCAGGCTATGTTTGGTTGGTAGCTATCGCAGGGCAAATTTTTGGCTGGCATGATTGGGTGGTGCGGCTGCCATCAGCTGCAGCTGGAAGTTTATTACCGGGATTAATTTATATTTGGCTCAAAAATCTTAAAAAGGCTGATTCAGCAGCTCTTTGGGCAGCCTTATTAACTGCTGTTTTACCAGTAAGTTGGTTCTATTCTCGTATGGGATTTGAGGCCAACCTAGCTTTGTCATTTTTGGTGATTTGGTTGATTCTGGTAGCCAAAAAAGCCACCAGTTACAGTCAGGTTTGGCTAGATGTGGGTTTGATTTTTGGAGCAGCATTATTAATTTTGACTTACAACACTCCTTTACTGCTATTGCCATTTATATTGATTTATCTGCCTTGGCTTTGGGGCTTTGAAAACTGGAAAAACTGGTGGCGGACATGGTTGTGGTTATTAGTAATAACTGGAAGTGGATTTTATGGGTTAGCCACACTTTTTGGCCAAAAAAGTGCCATCACGCTTTTTTCTGATCCATCAGTTTGGAATAATTTTGTGACTCAACGTCAGGCAGCGAGGGGTATTTTGACGCACTTGACCTCAAATTGGTATGTTTATTTAGCTGAGCAAATCCTTTGGCGCTGGTGGCGGACATGGTCTCCAGAATTTTTAGTTTTGAGAGGCGGCACTCATCCCTGGCACGCCTTACCGGGTGCTGGTCACATATTTTGGATTCATTATGTTTTTGGCATTAGTGGTTTTCTAGTTTTGGGCCTAGGTAAAATTTGCAATCAATTAACAAAACTTAAAGATTGCCTCAGGCTTCCAGAAATTTGGTTGGCTTTTTTAACCATAATTAGTTTGATTCCTGCCATGATCACCATCGATGCGCCTCACGCCACCAGAAGCTTGTTGTTTCTGGTTTTATTGGCTGTTTGGGCGGGACTGATGATCGATTGGTTTTTGAATCGATTCCAGAGTTATAAAAAAATTATATTGGGTTTAATTGGATTAATTTTGATATTAGAGATAGGTCGTTACGGTTTAAACTACTTTAAAAGTTTTCCAAACCAGCAAGATGTATTTCAACCGGGCTTGAATCAAGTAATTCAAACCCTGGATCGAGATTATCCCCAAACCCCTATAGCCGTGGTTGGGGATGGGTATGCCTATGTGCTTTGGGCTTGGTACAGTCAGCTGTCACCTCGAGACTTTTTTGCCACAGTTATTAAACAACTTCCTGACAGAATTGGCTTTCGATATGGTCAACAAGTTGGTCGCTATCATTTTATAATGCAAGCGGCTGATCGAGACGAATCAGAAAAAATTCTGGTAGAATGGCAAAACTCTAGCTGGCAGATTAAAACTTTTTAGTCAATTCAGGTATACTATTCAAGTCATGATTTCCGTTGTTTTAGCAACACATAATGAAGCCAAAAATTTACCTCAATGCTTAAATGCTGTTAAAGCTTGGGCTGATGAAATCATTGTGGCGGATGGTGAGTCAACCGACGACACAGTTTCAATTGCTGAGTCTTACCAAGCCAAAATTATTTTCACTTCAAATAAAGCTAATTTTCACATCAATAAACAACTGGCAATGGATGCGGCCAAATTTCCTTTAGTACTTCAACTTGATGCTGATGAAGTGGTTGATCAAGAGCTGGCCGAGTTTATTCAAAATTTGGATAAAACCTTGGCTGCAAAAAGTTATCAAGTTGATGCTACCGAACCAGTGGCTTGGTGGTTAAAGCGAAAAAATTATTTATTACAAACCTGGCTTTCAAAAGGCGGTCAATATCCCGATCCCATGATCAGACTTTATCTCAACGGCAAAGCTAGGTTGCCTCATCGTGATGTTCACGAGCAGATGGAAGTTGATGGCTCCACAGCAACAGCTCAAGGTCATTTACTTCATCAATCTAGTCCCACTTTTAGTGACTATCTGAGAAAGTTTAATGCCTATACCGATTTTAAGGCTCATCAACTTAAAACTCAAAATCTTCCTATTAATTGGTCAAATTCTTTTAACTACCTAATTTGGCTACCCTTAACCACTTTTCTAAAGCTTTATTTGAGGCACAGAGGTTATGTTGATGGTTTGGCTGGTTTAGTTTTTGCCTCGTGGAGTGGTTTGCATCATGCTCTAGCTTATTTAAAACTTTGGGAATTATACGAACTCGAATCT
>DOZC01000003.1:16385-17105 GCA_003518205.1 Minisyncoccota bacterium
AACTCGAATCTTATGTTTAAACTTTTGATTGACACCAGTCCGCTTTTGAATGGTCATTCTCATCGAGGAGTGGGTCAGTATACTCGACTTTTAACGCAAGAATTGGAAAAAAATCCCGACCTAGCTGTTTTTCGTTCCGATCGATTTTCAGCCACACCCTGTGAGGCCGACATCATTCATTATCCCTTTTTTGATCTTTTTTCTCCCAGCTTACCTCTTTGGAAAAAAGCTAAAACGGTAGTTACAATTCATGACGTCATTCCCTTGAAATTTCTTGACTACTACTCAGCTGGTAAAAGAGGCATGTTGTCACTTTGGCGTCAAAAGATGGCTCTAAAATCTGTTTCGGCTGTGATTACTGATTCTTTAGCTTCGGCGGCCGATATTATTAAATTTCTTCATGTGGCTTCAGAAAAAGTCACAGTGATTCCTTTGGCAGCCAATCCTTTGTTGCAACCAGCTGAATTATCGATTCAACGTCGGGTTCGAAACAAATATCATTTGCCAGATAAATTTTTACTTTATGTGGGAGATATCAATTACAACAAGAATTTGCCCCAACTCATTAAAATGCTAAAGTTTCTTCCAGATGAAATTCACTTAGTTTGCATGGGGAAAAACTTTTATCCCCATGATATTCCAGAGTGGCGTTGGATTGAATCTCAATTGGCATTGAGTAACGTGACTGACCGAGTTCAATTTATTACTAATCTTGATACA